>JBAXFC010000065.1:0-11309 GCA_037140135.1 Chloroflexota bacterium | reverse complement strand
GGACGCTGACCCAGGCGGTGGTGGCGCGACTGGTGGCCTCGGCCGAGGCGAACGCGGAGGCCTGAGCGCGGGGTGCGCGGTGTGCCGACTCGCCTGTGGGTCAAATCGGCAGACTACGAGCGTGGCAATACCGCCGAAACGCCGATTCGGGCGGAATGCCACGCTCCAGTGAACCGCTTCTCACTCACCGCTGAGTCGCCTGACCCCAGCCGCGCCCGGTGGTAGGGTTCGCCGATGAACGGCTCACTCCTGCGGGACGCCTTCGCGCACCACGCGTGGGCGACCATCCAGACGTTCGACGTCTGCGCCGTGCTCGACGAGTTCCAGCTCGCCAGCGAGGTCCCGGGCACGTACGGCTCGGTGATCGAGACGCTGCGCCACCTCGTCGGGGCGGACCGCTCCTACCTGTTCGTGCTCACCGGCGGCCACGTCACCGAGATCGATGAGTCCGAGATGGACCTGGCGGCGTTGCGGGCGGCCGCCGAGGCCTGCGGGCCGGGCTGGGCGTGGCTGCTGGAGCAGGAGCTCGATCCCGAGACCGTGATCGTCCGCCACCGCGACGACGGCACCGACAGCTCGGCACCGCTCGGTATCCGCCTTGCCCAGGCGCTCCACCACGGCACCGACCACAGGAGCCAGGTCTGCACGGCGCTCTCGGTGCTCGGTATCGAGCCGCCGGACATCGACGCCTGGGCCTTCGGCGACAAGGACGGCCGGCTGCGAGAGGAGCCGTCCGCGTAGGCAGGCGCCTACTCGTACGTCTCGATCACGCGGACGGTGCAGCTGCCGCCCTCGAACGTGACACGGACGGTCTCCTTGATCGCTGCACCCGTCGCGAATTGCTGGGCACACCCGATCCACAGGTACGAGGACACGGCCTCCGTGCCGTCGGGCAGGAAGGACACCACGTCCGAGATCTGCTCGGTCTCGAACACGAGGGCGTAGCTGCCTGGCACCAGGGCGGGCGGAAGGCCGAGGCCGAGCGCCAGCTTCGGCTTGTTGTAGTCCGGCTGCTCCAACTCCGCGCGATAGGTCCCGCCGCCGGCGACGACGAGCGTCACCCAGTAGCGGCAGCCGCCGGGCCACGCCGGGCACTGGCCCTTGACGGTGCCCTTGATGGCCAGGGCGATGGTCCCGGCCAGCTCGGACGGCGACGGCGACGGCGACGCCGACGGTGACGGCGACGCCGACGGTGACACGACGGCCGATGGCGAACTTGTCGCAGCGGTAGGCGGGGGCGAGGGCGCTGGGGCGCACGCCGCCAGCGCGATCGCCATCGCCAGGAGCGCCCCTTGTCGATCCACGGCGGAAGCGTACTCGCGGGTCGCAGATCATCAGGCATGGCCACTCGGCCGCTTGTGGGATCATCCGCCGATGAGCGACCCCAAGCCCGCCGCCATCGACGACTACCTCGCCGCCCTGCCCGAGGATCAGCGCGCGCCCCTCGAGCAGATCCGCGCGATCGTGCGCGAGGAGGCCCCCGACGCCGTGGAGGTCATCTCGTACGGGATGCCCGGCTGGAGGATCGGTGGCAGGCTTGCGGTCTCGGCGGCCGCCTTCAAGGCGCACAGCAGCCTCTTCCCTGCGAGCGGCGCCGTGATGGCCGAGCTGGCCGAAGAGCTCGCGCCGTACTTCGAGCCCAAGGCAACGCTCCGGTTCCGCCTCGACGCCCCGCTGCCGGCGGATCTCGTCCGGCGCGTCGTCCGGATCCGTACCCGCGAGATCCGCGAGGGCGGCCGATGACGACCCCGGCCACGAAGCCGGTGGACGTGCGCGCCGTTCCCACCGAGGCGCTCGGCGCGGCAGACCTTGCGCAGCTGCTCGACCTCTTCCGCGCCTGCTGGCCGGACGGCGACTTCACGACCGATGACATCGCCCACGCGATGGGTGGCGTGCACTGGCTGGCCGAGGTGGACGGCCGGATCGTCGGTCATGCCAGCGTCGTGCCGCGCTGGATCGAGGCCGACGGCCATCTCCTGCCGACCGGGTACGTGGAGGCCGTCGCGACCCACCCGTCGTGGCAGCGGCGGGGGATCGCCAGCCGGCTGCTCGTGCCGGTGGGCACCCGGATCCGCGACGCCTTCGACCTCGGTGTCCTCTCCACCGGCGTGCCGGCGGTCTACGCGAGCGCGGGCTGGGAACGATGGCGCGGCGAGACGTGGGTCCGCGCCGCCGACGGCCCCGTGCGCACGCCAGGCGAGGATGACGGGATCATGATCCTGCGCACGCCGCGAACCCCGCCGCTCGACGTCACTGCTCCGATCTCCTGCGAGTGGCGCGCCGGGGACGCCTGGTAGCTCGTCCTGGGTGCCCGCCGCGCGCCGTCACGCCTCCGGACGGAGCGTCCCCTGGTGGAAGCGGACCTGCCACCGGCGATCGCGGCCGACCCGGACCGAAGACCGGTTGGACGGGCGTGGTGGCCCCAGCCGGCAGGTGACGAGCGCCACGTCCGGCGCCGGCATCGACACCTCGAACGCTTCGAGGTCCACTGGTCCATCGGCCGTCGAGCCCGCCAGCGCCTCGCGCACCTCATCGGCGGTCCAGGCCCGGCCGCTCGCGCCGAACTCGAGGAAGTCGTCGGCGACCAGGCCTGCCAGCGAGCCGTCGAGCCCGGCCGGATCGGCCGCCGCAAGCGCGGCCTCGAGGCGTCGCAGGACTGGCGCAAGCTCCTCGACCATCGCGAACGTCAGGCCTTGGTGATCTCGTCGCCGACGCGGATGGCGCCGCGGCGGACCACACGGACGTAGAGGCCACGCATGCGCAGTGCCCGGCCCTCGGGCGTCGAGATCCAGCGCAGCGCATCGTGCCCGAAGCGCTCCGCGAACTTTGCGCAGCCAGTGTGCGGGCGCCCGGTGACCACCACCTCCGCCTCGCCGATCCGCAGGCGCGCACCGACCGGCAGGTTCTCGTCCGAGATGTCGAGATCGGCGAGGAGCTGGTCGCCCGCGAGCGGCCAGCGCGCCTCGTCCGGCTCGATCGCGGCGAGGACGCGGGTGCTCATGATGGTGAGCTGGGCTTCCGGATCCGAGGAGCCGTCGGCCATGAACCGGCTGCCACGCTCCTTCCAGTCGTCACCGACGAGGCCCTCCTCGGGGTCGAGGACGCCATCCGTCACGACCGTCCGCTGGTCGCGGCCCGGGCGCACGATGATCGACGCGATGAGACCGTGATCGCGCGGTGCTGCCCGCACGACGGCGGTGTGCGGGGCGAGATCACGGGTGGGGGCGGCGGCTTCGGTCTCCATGGACGAGAGTGTCCCGCATCGGCGCCCGGCGTGCCAGCGGACGCGTAGGATTCCCCGATGCCGGACGACACCCATCTCCCGCACTGGGGTTTCGCGTCCCCGGGCCGCCTCCGGGACGAGCTGACCGCGCTCGCGCTTGACGGCGTGAAGACGGCGACCGCGGGCCTGCTGGTCGAGTTCGAGCTCGATGGCGAGCCGCTTCCGAACGCGGGCGAGCGCCAGGTGCTGCTCGACTCCGCCGAGGCGCCGGTGGCGATCGTGGAGACCACGTCCTGCCGGGTCGCCCGCCTGGCCGACGTGGACGACGTCCACGCCATCGACGAGGGCGAGGGCTACGCCGATGCCGCAGCCTTCCGGGTGTCGCACGAGCGCTTCTGGAACGGGTACCGCGACGAGCTGCGCCGGCGCCTCGGCGATCCGTCCTTCGTCCTCGATGACGACACGCCGATCGTGCTCGAGCGCTTCCGGGTCGTGGAACGGCTTGACGTCCCGCCGCCGCCCGTCGCGTCGCGCGAGATCCGCCGCGCAGGCCCCGAGCGGATGCCGCACCTCGCCGGCGTTCTCGCCCGCGCGATGGCCCCGGAGCCGATGTCCTCCTGGCCGCTGGGCGCCGGCCCCGATCTCGCCCGCCGCGTCCGCGGCCAGTTCCTCGTCGTGGACGGCGCGTTCGCACGGGAGGGCTGGATCCACGAGGCCGCCGACGGCCTGGGCGTGATGGCGCTCGAGCCGCCGGGCTCGATGGAGCAGGACGCCGAGCTTCTCCACGCTGCCGACGAGGCGCTCGCCGCCCTCACCCCGGATGGCGGCGCCCGCTACCAGGCGTTCTGGGACTGGATCGCGGAGGTCACGCCCAAGGAGCCGCACTGGTTCCTCGACCAGCTCGCCGTGGAGCCTGCGGCACATGGGCGCGGCATCGGCAGGGCCCTGCTGGAGCACGCGATCGCCGCCGCGGAGGCGGACCGCCTGCCACTCCTGCTCGAGACCGGCACCCGCGACAACGTCGCGCTCTACGAGCGGTTCGGCTTCCGGGTGACCCGCGCCGAGGACGCGCCCGGCGGCGGCCCCCACGTGTGGTTCATGCTCCGCGCCCCCTGCTGACGGCCGGCCGCAGGCGGCAGAGCACGACGCGGTGCAGACTTGCGGCATGACGACTGCAGTGACCCCCTGGTTCGCCCTCCACCTGCCGAGCTACACCTTCCCCGACGTGCCCGTCGCGGGCATCTTCGACCGCATCGCTGCGCAGGCCCGCGCCGCGGAGGCCGCCGGGTTCTCGATGGTCACGGTGATGGACCACCTCTACCAGATCCCGGGGATCGGACGGGCCGAGGAGCCGATGCTCGAGGCGTGGTCCGTCCTGGCCGCGCTGGCCCGTGAGACGCGAACGGTCCGCCTCGCCACCCTCGTCACGGGCGTCACGTACCGCAACCCGGCGATCCTGGCCAAGACCGCCACGGCGCTCGATGTCATCTCCGGTGGACGGGCGGTGCTCGGCCTCGGCGCGGCGTGGCACGAGGAGGAGCACGAGGCGTTCGGCGTCCCGTTCCCGCCGATCGGCGAGCGGATGGACCGCCTCGACGAGGCGCTCACGATCATCAAGGGCATGTTCAGCGGCGAGCGGACCACGTTCGAGGGCCCCCACTACCAGGTGCACGACGTGATGAACCAGCCGCTCCCGGTGCAGGCGGGCGGCCCGCGGATCCTGGTTGGTGGGGGCGGGGAGCAGCGCACGCTGCGCATCGTGGCCAGGCACGCGGATCTCGCTCACTGGTTCCCGCTGGGCATGGACGTCCTCGCGCGCAAGACGGAGCTCCTCGCGGGCTACTGCGAGGCGATCGGGCGCGACCCCGCCACCGTGGAGCGGACGCTCGCTGCACCGGTCCTCGTGGCGGCAACCCAGGCGGACGCAGACCGGATGCGCGCGTTCCTGCCCGAGGAGCGGCGCGCCCATGTGACGGCAGGGACCCCGGAGCGAGCCGCCGATGCGCTGCGGCCGTACCTCGACGCGGGCTTCACCGGCTTCACGTTCAACAACAACATCTACCGGACGCCGGACCAGATCGCGGTCCTCGGCGAGCTTCTCGCCCTGCTGGCCTGATCCCCGGGCGGGCCGGCTCGATCGGATACCGGCCTCGCGTCGTGGCACCGGCTCGACTAGAGTTGCCGCATCCGGCCAGGGGGCTGGACGAGGGCGAGGAGCGGGGACGGCGTGGACATCTCACTCGGTGAACCGAAGATCTACGGTCTCGATGCGCGCTTCCCGATGGAGGAGCTCCTCCGGCGCGCCGAGGAGAAGAAGACCAGCGCGCTGGGCACCGGCATCGGCGGATTCCTTTCCCGGCCCAAGCACGAGGAGGTGGTCCTCCTCGCCACCCAGAAGCGCGTGGAGCCGTTCTGGCACGTCGCCTGCACGGCGCACTACGTCTACGATCGGACGCGGATGTACACCGTTCCGGCGAGTGCCCCGGACGTCCGCTCGGTGACCCTGCTCGGGTCCGACTTCCAGGTCGTCCAGAGTGGCAAGAACCCGCCCGCCTTCGCCTTCGAGTCGCTCGAGCACTGCACCGAGGACATCCGCGACGAGCTGTTCGTGGACGGCCTCTCGGGCTCGTCGATGGGCAGCGGCCCCGCCCTGGTCAACGGCCCCCGGACCGAGGTCGCCGATCCCAACCTGCTCGCGGCGGACGACACCATGGTCGTGGCGCCCGAGCAGCGGGCGTCGGCGATCGTGCGCCAGCTGCTCGCGAAGCTGCTCCGTCCGCTGCAGGCCGACACCGTGTTCGAGGAGGCCCTCGCGGTGGAGGCCCTCGAGCTCTACTTCCGCCCGGTGGTCGCCTTCGAGTTCCAGCACTCGGCCAAGGACAAGCGTGGTGTGGTGGAGGTGGACGCGCTCACCGGCGAGTCACGGACGGCCACGGGCCTGCGGGTCAGCTCGCTGACGCGACACATGAGCAGGGACGCCATGTTCGACATCGGGGCCGACACCATCGGCCTCATCGTGCCGGGCGGCGGCATCGCCGTGAAGCTCGCGCGCCTCGCGATCGACCACAACTACTGACGCACGCGTCGCGGCCCAGGCCGGGGGCCCGGGCGGCTCAGAGTCCGAGCAGGCGCGAGAGCGCGAAGCCCGACGCGAGGGCGGCCACGACGGTTGCGCAGACCTGGGCGGCCAGGACGGTGGCGTCCGCGCGAGTCATCGCCGAGGACGTGCCGTCCGGGGCCGCGGTCCGCAGCCCGAAGCAGTGGAAGCACGTGTCGGCCGGCAGGTAGTTGTGCGTGCCGCAGTGATTGCAGACCCATTCGAACGACACGACGCTCTCCCTCCTGGCGGCGGTCGGACCGGGTACTCATTGCGGGCCCGGTACGACGGACGACCCGGTGCATCGTCGCACCACGCGGACCGCTTCGAAATCGGGCGAGGTCCACACTGCACGGCAGGGAATCCTCACGTCCTATCGGACTTCGGCTGACCCCGGCCCGACGATGGCCTCCGGGAACGCGTACGGCCCCGCCGGCCGACCTCGGGCAGAATGCTCCGTGTGTCCGACACCGTGAGCCCGCCTGCAGATTCCGCGCGCACGGCGGACCTGTTCACGCCCGAGCGGCGCGGCCTCACGATCGGCCTGGTCGCCACGATCACCCTGGTCGCGATGGAGTCGCTCGCGATCGGCACCGTGATGCCCACGGTGGCCGGAGAGCTGGGCGACCTCGGCCTCTACGGATGGGTCTACTCGGCCTTCTTCCTGGGCAGCCTGATCGGCATCGTCGTGTCCGGCGGCCTGCTGGACCGGTGGCCCCTGCACCGTCCGTTCGCCGCAGGCCTGACGTTGTTCGCTCTCGGGCTCGCGCTCGGCGGGGCTGCCCAGTCGATGCCGATGCTGGTCGTCGCCCGGTTCATCCAGGGTCTCGGCGGCGGCGCCGTCCCGCCGACGGCCTATGTCGCGATCGGCCGCCTGCTGCCCGACCGGCTGCAGCCCAAGATGTTCGCGATCATGTCGGCCGCCTGGGTCGCCCCGGGGATCATCGGCCCCTCGCTCGCCGCACTGGTCGGCGGGCTCCTCGGCTGGCGCTGGGTCTTCCTGGGCCTGATCCCGTTCCTCGTCGTGGCGGGCGGCTTCGCCCTGTCGGCCCTGTACCGCCTTCCGGGAGACCGTCCGGCAGCCGCCGGCGCGGCGCCTCGGGCAACGGCTCTCCGCCGCCTCGGTGTGGCCCTGCTGGCCGCCGCGGGCGCCGGGATCGTGGTCGCCGCCCTCGACATGGCGGATCTGCTGCCGCTTGCCCTGGGCCTCGCCGTCGGCCTGGCGCTGCTGCTCCCCGCCTACCGCTGGCTGACACCGCCCGGAACCCTCCGCCTGGCGCGCGGCGTGCCGGCCGCGGTCTTCCTGCGAGGCATGATGACCTTCAGCTTCTTCATCGGCGACGCGTACATCGCGCTGCTGCTCCAGACGTGGCGTGAGCGTCCGCTCGCCCTCACCGGCGTGGTGTTCACGATCACGACCCTGGCCTGGTCGGTGGGCACCTGGATCCAGTCCCGGCGGATCGACCGGCTCGGGCCATCGCTGTTCATCGTCACCGGCTTCGCCGGGATCGCCGTCGGCAGCCTGCTGACCGCCGCCGCCGCCCTGCCCTTCGTCCCGCCCGAGGTGACCATCGTCACCTGGACGATCACCGGCGTCGGGATGGGTCTCATGTACTCCGCCGTGACGCTGGTCGTGCTGCGCGGCGCTGGTCCAGGCGAGCAGGGGAGCGCCTCGTCCGCGCTCCAGCTCTCGGACATCCTGGGCACGGCCCTGGGCACCGGCGTGGGCGGCGCGATCATCGCGGCCGGAGAGCGGAGCGGAGCCTCGGGCCTGGGTCCGGCCCTGGGGGCGGTGTTCATCGTGTCGGTGGTGGTGGGCCTCGCGGGCATGGCCGTCGCCGGGCGTGTCCGCCGGCCCGGAACCGATGGCATCGGCGCGCGGAGGACGGCTGCGGCTGCGGTAGACTAGCGACCCGGCGTGCCCGTACGCCGACCGGCGCAGCCCAGAATCACGCGCCACAGGAGGTCTCCGAGCCCATGTCCGCCGAGACGCTTCGCGCGAAGATCCGCGAGATCCCCGACTTCCCGAAGCCCGGCATCCTGTTCTACGACATCACGACCCTGCTCAAGGACCCGGCGGCCTACAAGGAGGCCATCGACCTGATGCTCGAGCCTTACCGGGGCGAGAACGTCGATCTCGTCGTGGGCATGGAGTCCCGCGGCTTCATCTTCTCGGCGCCGATGGCGTACCAGCTGGGCACGGGCCTGGTCCCGGTGCGCAAGCTTGGCAAGCTGCCGGCCGAGACGCTGACCGTGGAGTACGCGCTGGAGTACGGGTCCAACACGCTCGAGATCCACCGCGACGCGATCGCTCCCGGGCAGCGGGTGCTGATCGTGGACGACCTGCTCGCCACCGGCGGCACCGTGCGCGGCACGATCGAGCTGGTGGAGCGGCTCAAGGGCCAGGTCGTGGGCCTCGCGTTCCTGGTCGAGCTTGACTTCCTCAAGGGTCGGGAGCGCCTCGAGGGACGCAAGGTCACGAGCGTCGTCCAGTACTGACCCAGGCCTCCACCCTCCGTCCAGCCCGCCGTCCCACCAGCGTCCCGTGAGCGACCAGCCCCTCCCTCCCGACCCGGCCCGCCGCCGCTTCTTCCGCTCCTTCGCGGGCGCTGTGGCCACGTCGGTCGGCTCGATGCTGGGCATGGTGCAGACGCTCCAGCAGACATCGGCCGAGGCGGCCCGCGAGCTGCTGGGCGCGGACCCCGTGCTGGCAGCGCGGGTCGGCGCGGCCGCGGCGCCCGCGATGGGCCCCGCCGTCGTGGATGCCTCCACCGCCGGATATCGGGCCCCGTTCCGGTGGGACGGGGACATCCTCCGCCTCGTCGACCAGCGACGCCTTCCGGAGTCCCTCGTGGACATCGAGGTCACGGGAGCGTCCGAGGCGATCAACGCGATGAACGACGGCGCGCTCCTGGGGGCCTCCGTGCAGGCACAGGTCGCCGCCGCGACGCTGGCCGTGATCGCGGGCCGGACGTCGCAGTCCAAGCCGTTCGCGAGGCGGGCCACGATCCGCGGTGCCGCCAACGCCTTCCGGCTCAACCGCCCGGGGTCGGGGCCGATGGCCGCGGCGCTCGACCGGATGCTCGCGCTGCTCGACGAGCTGGGCCTGGAGATTCCGGGCGATGCCGTGGCGGCCGAATTCCGGGCCGAGGCGGAGCGGATCATCGCCGAGGCCGTCGAGGATCACGGCGCGCTGGTGGCGCACGCGATCGCGCTCATGCCGGGCGATCCGGGGTCGCCGCTGCACCTGCTGGTGCCGGGCAGCACGGGCGCCATGGGTGGCGGCCAGTTCGGCACCGCGCTCTCGGTGCCCATGACGATGCACCACGAGGGCCGCCAGGTCCATGTGCTGGTGCCCGAAGGCCGGCCGTTCTTCGAGGGCTCGCGGATCGCGGCCTGGGAGCTCCGCCAGGCCGGGGTTCCGCACGCGGTGCTGACCGACGCCGCGGCCCCGGGCTGCATCGCCAACGACGAGGTCAGGGTCGTCCTCATCGGTGCCGACCGGATCGCCGCCAACGGCGACGTGATCGCCACCGCCGGCACCTACGCGCTGGCGCTCTCGGCGATGGCCTCGGGCATCCCGTTCCTCGTCTGCGCCACGACCAACGCCGTGGATTCCAACGTCGCCGAGGGTGCCGACGCGACGATCGAGGAGGGCCGGCCGACCATGATCCTGCGCGCGATGGGCCAGCGCGTGGCGCCCGATGGCTCGGTCGTCCGCAACCCGCTCCAGGACCTGGTGCCGGCCGCGCTCGTGACGGCGTTCGCGCTCGAGACCGGGCCCGTGGCGGCGCCGTTCGACGCGGGGCTCGCGGCGGCCGTGGCGCGGGCGACCGCGCGCCGGTCGTCGTCGCGCGGCTTCGCGGCGCTGGTGACCGCCAGGACGGCGGCCGCCGAGGGCACGCCCGGGACGGAGCCCGCTCCCGCCGCCGTAGACGTGGCCGCGCTGCGCAACCGCTCCACCTACGTGCCGCCCGCGCAGCCTGCCTCCGCTCCGGCGGGCACACCCGCCGGCGCTCCGGTTGCCCAGGCACCTGCCGGCGCCCCGGCTGGCCAGTCCCCGGTCGAGCAGGCTTCGGAGGCCGGCGCCGGATGACGCCCGCGATCCCGGGCCAGCGCGGATCCGTGGTCGCGAGGACCACCACCGACCGCGCCCTGCTGCGCGACTTCCTCGAGCAGGACCGCCTCTTCGCCGCCTACGCGATCTGCGACCTCGAGGAGCGGGAGTTCGGACGCACCCGGTGGGGGATCGCCGTCGAGGACGGCATTGTGATCGCCATCGCCCTCGAGTACGGCGGCCTCACCCCGCAGCCGATGTTCGTGCTGGGTCGCCAGGACGGCATCGCCGCCGTGCTGCGCGACGTGGTCCGGCCGCGGGCCGCCTACGTCGCCGCCGGTCCGGCCTCCCTGCCCGCGGTCGCCGTCCACTACAAGGTGGAGCCCGGCCCGCAGATGATCCGGATGTGGGTGGACCGCTCCACCTTCGGGCCGGCTCCCGCCGGCGTCGAGCGCCTGCTGCCGGTCGAGGTCAGCGAGCTGAACCGGCTCTACGGCCTCGGGTTCGCCGCCTGGATCCCGTCCGGCGCGATCGCGGAGGGCGTCTACTACGGCATCCGCGTCAATGGGCGCCTCGTCGCCGCCGCCGGCACCCACGTCATCTCGCGGGAGGCAAGGCTTGCGGTGGTGGGCAACGTGCTCACCCACCTCGAGCACCGTGGCCGAGGCTATGCCAAGGCCGTCACCAGCGCGGTCACCGCGGAGCTGCTGCGATACTGCGACCAGGTCGTCCTCAACGTGCGGGCGGACAATCCGCCGGCCATCGCCGCCTACACGCGCCTGGGCTACCAGGAGCACTGCCGGTTCGAGGAGCGGCTCGTGCGCCGGACGACGCCCAACTGGCCGGACCTGACCGGCCCCCTCCGGCGCCTGCTCGCAGCCCGCCGGCCCGCCCGCGGAGGTGCAGGCGCGATCCGAGGCGGGTCGCGCCGT
>JBAXFC010000064.1:0-11555 GCA_037140135.1 Chloroflexota bacterium | reverse complement strand
CCTTCGCCCGATGGGCTACGGAGGGCAGGCAAGCCCGCCTGGATCCACCCCGAATTTGCAGGTGACACGGGTACCGGCGAGCAGATTCTGCCCATGTCCTTCCTGGCGCTCATGCGCGGGGTCGACGGTATCGGCAAGGAGGGCGGACCACGCGACCGCTCCGGGCACCGCGGCCAGGGCGTCGTTCTCCGCGGGCCGCAGGTACGGCACCACGACCGTCGCCCGGAGCGAGGGCAGCGCGGCCCGGATCGCGGCCACCTCGGCGGCCCGGTCGATCGGCCGGTCGCCGTAGCGGTAGCCGTCCACCGCGAGCAGGACCACCGGCTCCACCTGGGCGAGGCGGTCCACGACGGCCCGGGTGCCGAACTCGGGGGCGCACGAGGTCCAGGTGGCGCCCAGCGATGCCGTCGCGAGGACCGCGATCACGGTCTCGGGGATGTTGGGCAGGTACGCGGCCACGCGGTCCCCGCGCCGCACGCCAAGCCGGATGAGGCCCGCCCGGCAGCGCGCGACGGCGTCCCGCAACTCGTCCGCGGTGAGCGCGACGCGGTCGCGTGTCTGCGACACCCCGACGACCACCTCGTCCGAACCGGAGCGCCCGGGCATCGCGAGGACGCGCTCCGCCCAGTTGAGTGCAGCACCCGGGAACCAGGTGGCGCCGGGCATCGATGCCGAAGCGAGCGCCGGGGCGGGCGGGAGCCCGGTGGTGGCCTCGAAGAACGTCCAGACCGCGACCCAGAACGCGCCCGGATCCTCCACGGACCAGCGCCAGGCGTCGTCGTAGCCAGTGAAGGTGCGGCCGAGGTCGCGCTCGACGGCGGCGAGGAAGCGGCCCATCGCCGTGCGCTGCCGCGCGTCGGGTGCCGGAGACCAGAGGAGCTCGGGGAGGTCGCTCACCCGGCGCACGCTACCGCAGGTGGGCAGGCCGGGGCCGGGTTGGCGGGACGTAGACTCGCCACGTGAGCAACGAGATCGATCCCATCGCCGATGTCGAGGTCGTCCGGGCCGTCGGACGGCTCGCAATCCTGGTCAATTCCGAGACCCCGTCGCGTGACGTCGCGGCCCTCCGCGCCGGCATCGACCGCCTGGTCCCCATGGTCCGCGAGAGCCTGGGGCGCGAGCCCGAGATCCTGGCGCTTGACGGCGGCGTCCCCGCGCTGCTGCTCCGGGCCACGGCGCAGCCTGCGGTGCTGCTGCTCTGCCACCTCGACACGGTCTGGCCGCTGGGCTCGCTCGCGGACCACCCGTTCTCGGCGGCCGACGGGCGCGCGACCGGCCCCGGCGGGTTCGACATGAAGGCCGGCATCGTCATCGGCCTCGCGGCGATCGAGGCGATCGAAGCCCCCGGCGCGCGCGATCACGTCACCCTCCTCGTCACCTGCGATGAAGAGGTGGGTTCCGCGGCATCGCGAGCGCTCCTGGAGCGCGTCGCGATGGACGCTATTGCCGTGCTGGTCCTCGAGGGGAGCGGCCCCGGCGGCGCGCTCAAGGAGGCCCGCAAGGGCATCTCGATGTACGACCTCGAGATCACAGGTCGCGCAGCGCACGCGGGTCTCGAGCCGGAGCGTGGCATCAACGCGACCGCGGAGCTTGCTCACCTGGTGCTCGACATCGCAGGCCTTGGCGATCCGGCGCTCGGCACGACGGTCACGCCCACGATGGCATCGTCGGGGACATCGTCCAACACGGTGCCGGCCGCGGCGCACCTCGCCGTGGACGTGCGGGCCTGGACGGTCGATGAGCAGCTCCGCGTCGATGCGGCGATCCGTGCCCGGACCCCCGCCATCGATGGCGCGACGGTCACCGTCCACGGCGGGATCAACCGGCCGCCGCTGGAGCGCGAACGCGCCGCCTCGCTCCTGGAGCTCGCCCGCGCGGTGGCCGCAGCCAACGACCTCGGCGAGGTCGCGGCGTGCGCCGTCGGCGGCGCGTCGGACGGCAACTTCACGGCGGCCCTGGGGATCCCCACGCTCGACGGGCTGGGGGCGGTCGGCGGCAACGCGCACGCCTCCGGCGAGTGGGTGGACCTCGGCACGATCCCTGGCCGCGCCCGCCTCATCGCCCGCCTGGTCGAGCGGATCGTCAGCGGAGTGCAGCCGCCCGCGTGACCCGGCCGCGCTCCTCGATCGCGTCGAGCACGAGCTCGAGGCCAAGATCGAAGATCCGCGGGTCGTCCATCGGCAGCATCGACGTGGCCAGTCGCGTGACGTTCGGGAAGGCCGCCGCGTCAAGCCCCGCCGCGTCCACCTGCCAGCCCGCGTGGTCCTTGGCCTTGAGCGCAGGATCCAGGTCCCGGACCGCGGCCTCGTGGGCCGCCATCGCCCGGACGTAGTTCCCGAACAGGCGCAGCCAGAGGACCGCGTCCTCGTCGCCCAGGCCCGCCCGCCGCAGCGCGTCGAGCGCGAACTCGACGTTGGCGAACTCGGTCGTCCGACGGGTGGATCGCGCCGACATCGCCTGGGCGAGCCGCGGGTACCGCAGGTAGTGCTCGCGGATGTGGCCGCCGATGGCCCGCAGGTCCGCGCGCCAGTCCGGCCCCGGCTCGTGGACACCGTAGGAGCGGGCGCGCAGCTCGTCGATGAGCTCCAGGACCAGCTCGTCCTTGTCGCGGTAGTGGCGGTAGACCGCGGTCGAGTGGGCGCCAAGCTCCGCCCCGAGCGCCGCGAAGGTGAGGCCGTCGAGACCTTCGCGCTCGGCGATGGCCAGCGCGGCGTCGAGGATCACCTCACGGTTCAGGCTGGAGCGCGGGCGCCGAGGCTTGCGCGCGGGCGACAGCATCGACCCGGCGGCCTCATCGCGTGTCGCCGGCACCCCGGCCGCGTCCCTCACGCGGACCATCGCTCCCCGCGCAGCGCCCGCTCCACCAGCGCTTCCGACCGCTCCTGGATGAACTCGAGCTCCGTGAGGCCGGGGGCCGCATGGCCGCCCGGGAAGAACTCGATGACGACATCGCCGCCCACCGCCCTGAGCGCGTCCGCGTACCGCTGCGCCTGCGAGGCCGGCGTCCGGCTGTCGAACTGGCCCTGCCAGAGCCAGACCGGAGCGCGGACCTTGTCCACGTACGAGATGGGCGAGTACCGCGCGAACCGCTCCGGCTCCGTCTCGGGCGTGCCGCCGATGAAGCCGCGCCAGGCCGCCTGGAGCGCCGGGTTCATCGACGCGTAGGCGGCGGCCCAGTCCGCCATGGCCACGATCGCGAGGCCGCCGGCAAACCGGTCCGGCAGCCGTCCGAGCGAGAGCAGCGTGAGGAAGCCGCCGTACGAGGGGCCGGTCATGAAGGTGGACCGCGGATCCGCCAGCCCGCGCCCGGCGAGCCAGTCCAGTGCCGCTTCGACGTCCTCGAGCTCGGCATCGCCGGTCCGACCCCAGAAGCCCTCCCGGAACGCGCGCCCGAAGGTCACCGAGCCCCGGAAGTTGAGGCTGGCGCAGGCGTAGCCGGCGTCGAGCCAGGCCTGCGCCGAGGGGTCGTAGCGGTCGGGGACCGTGTACGTGGGGCCACCGTGGACCGAGAGGATCGTGCCGCGCGGCGTGCAATCGTCGGGCGCGGCCCACCAGAGCTGGACCGGGGTCCCGTCGCGGCTCGTGAGCGTCTGCGACGCGAGGCGCTGCCCGGCGGGCACGGGCGCGGGCGCGACGAGGACGCGCGCCGCCCCATCGCGCGCCTGGCCGACGACGTGGACCGGGACGTCCCAGCGCGACGTCACCAGGCGCAGGCTGCCATCGGCCGCGTAGTGGGAGCTGAAGACGTCGGGGTAGGCATCGCCGGTGTCGAGCTCCACGCAGGCGCCGTCGGGGTGGTCGATGGGCTCCGTCCGCCCGGTGGTCAGGCTGTGCTCGAGCAGATGGTGGATGCCGCCGTCCACGTGGCAGAGGAGGACCCGGCCGGTCGCGGCGTCCCAGTCGAGCGGGAGGACATCGCCGGCGAGGTCCGGCAGGCCGATGTCGATCCGCTCGCCCGTGCGCGGGTTCCAGACGACGGGGCGCGCGAAGCCGGAGCGCTCGGTGTATGCCAGCAGCCGGTCGTCGCCCGGAACTGCGCTGAAGCGGATGCGCCGCACCGGGCCGAGGGGGCCGTCGGTCAGCACGGCGACCACGGTCGCACTGGCCACATCCACCACGGTGACCGCGAACCGCCGGGTGCCCGGATTGTGGCCGGTGGTCTCGATGGCGGCCAGCGACCCGTCGGCGGAGAGGATCCCGTTCCAGGCCTCGCTCGCCGAGTGGAAGAGGGTTCGGGCGTCGCCGGGCTCGCCGTCGGCCACGAGCGGGATCAACCGGAGCGTGAACCCGTCGCCGTCCACGAGGGTCAGCGCGAGCGCCCGCCCGTCCGGCCTGATATCGATGCCGCGCACGACGTAGCCGCCGAGAGCCGGCGTGCAATCGATGGCAGGCCCGCTCCCATCGACGAGGAAGGCGTGGATGTGGCCCACCTCGGAGCCGTGGTCGTCGGCCATGACGAAGAGCGTCCGGCCGTCCGGGGAGAGCGCAGCGCTCAGGGGAACCTGGAGGCCGGCGATCGGGACGGCGCCACCGGCCGGCGTCCACACCGCGCCCGAGGAGCCGTCGCGGCTCTGATAGACCAGCAGCGCGGCGTCGAGCGGGCCGCGCGCCGGGCGCATCGTGACCAGCAGGGGGAGATCGAACCGCTGGGGCCGCTCCTGGGTCACGTTGCTCCTTCGCGCGCTCTGGGGCCGGTGGGTGGCCTGCGGACATCATAGTCAGCGCTATTGACAATGCCACCGGCAGGATCGAGCCTTGGCGCGGAGATGACTGCTGCTGCGATCGCCGGCCTGTTCCTCGCCGGCGTGGCCGGTGGGATCGTCAGCGTCCTCGTGAGCCTCGTCTCGCTCGTGACCTATCCGGCGCTGCTGGCCGTGGGGCTGCCGCCGGTCGCGGCCAACGTCACCAACACCGTCTCACTCACGTTCACGGGCCTCGGCGCGGCGATCGGGTCGCGGCGCGAGCTCGAGGGCCAGCGGCCCATGCTGCTGCGGCTCGCCGTGGTGGCGGCTCTCGGTGGCCTCACCGGCGCCGCGCTGCTGCTCGTGCTGCCCGGGCGGGCGTTCGAGCTGGTGGCGCCGGTGCTGATCGCGGGGGCGTCGGTGGTCGTGATGCTCCAGCCGAGGCTCAAGGAGCGGGCCGTCTTCCGGCCGCGTGGCCTGGAGGCCGGCACGGTCGCGGCGTTCTACCTGACCGCGGTCTACACCGGGTACTTCGGGGCGGCCGGGGGCGTGCTGGGCCTGGTCGCCCTGGGCATGATCATGATCCGCCCGCTGACGCACATGATCGCGGCCAAGAACGTGCTGGCCGGCGTGTCGAACGGCGTCGCGGCGATCGCGTTCGCGTTGTTCGGACCGGTTGCCTGGGGGTACGTGGTGCCGCTCGCCGCGGGCCTGTTCGTGGGCGGGCTCATCGGGCCCGGGATCGCGCGGCGGCTGCCGGCAGCGCTGCTGCGGCTGCTCATCGGCGTGTGCGGGCTGTCGGTGGCGGCGGTCCTGGCGTGGCACACCTACCTGTAGGGACCTGCTGCTTCTCCCGTTGTTCCAGCATGCCAGGGCGATGGTCCGGCCCTGGGCCCGGTGGACCCATCCCGACCTTCGTCGTAGGATCGCGATGTCTGCTCCGCAATGACGAGGCGACCGAGGCATGTTTCAGTTCGAGGTTCGTCGCGCGACCCCCGCCGATCTCGACGGGATGACCACTGTCTACCTGTCCTTGGCGGCCCACCATCAGGGCTTGGCCCCCGACGCGTATCGGGTGCCTGAGCCGGCGGAGACGCGCGAGCGGTTCCGCCGCATGCTGGACACGGACGATGGGCAGAGCCTCCATCTCGTGGCGGTCGCCGACGGGCACGTGCTCGGGGCGCTGGACGTGTTCATGGACGGGGTCCCCGGTCCCGGAGGAACGCGCCGCCCCCTCCGCACGGCGACCGTCGGCGTGGCCGTGCTGGACGAGATGCGCGGGAGGGGGATCGGCACCGCCCTGATGCGGGCCGCCGAGGAATGGGCGAACCTGACGGGCATCGATGGCCTGCGCCTTGAGGTTGACGTGCGCAATGTGCGGGCAGAGCGCCTGTACCGCAGCCTCGGCTACCACCCGCAGACGACGCTGATGCTGAAACCGCTGTCGGGCGGCGAGACACCGGCCGCCAGCGCCCGCCTGGGCAACGCCGCTGGTTGAGGGTGAGCGGCGCGCGGTTCTCCACCGCCCGAGGGACCTTCCCGCACCAGCGCGGTCGCTGGCAGGGGGACGGCTCGCTGCCATCGAGCACGGGAGGGGGAGCTCGACGCGTCAGGCCCCGAGGTGCTCCTCGAACCAGGCGAGCATCCGCGTCATCCGGTCGATCCGGCGGTCCGGCCTCCCCAGGATCGAGTAGACGTGCGTCTCGCCCGGGTACAGCACGTACTCCACCTCCCGCCGCAGCGACCGGAGCGCGATGAACAGCTGCTCGGCGTCCGCGGCCGGGCACGTCATGTCGTCGCCGGCCTGGAGCAGGAGCAGCGGCGTGTGGATGTCCGCGACGTGCGCCAGCGGTGACTGGCGCCACAGGAGCGCCACGCCTTCGGGCGTGAACACGTCGCCCATCCGCGCCGACCGGCAGTACTCGGGGCCGGCATCGCTGTTGGCCCACGTGGACACCTGGTTCGCGGTCCCGTTCTCCGACACGGCGGCCCGGAACCGCCCGGACGTGGCGACCAGCCAGTTGACGACGAAGCCGCCGTACGAGAGGCCCAGCGCGCCGAGCCGGTCCGGATCGGCGAGGCCGAGATCGACAATATGGTCGATGGCCGCGTGCACGTCGTCGGCATCGACGCCGCCCCAGTCACCGAGCTGCGGCGTGATCCAGGCCGCCCCGAAGCCCACCGATCCGCGGATCTGCGGCAGCAGCACGCGGTAGCCACGGGCCACGAGCAACTGCACCTCGAGCGACGGCGCGGGCGCCCAGACGCCGAGCGGGCCGCCGTGGATGTCCACGACCAGCGGCAGCCGGCGATCGCCGGCGTCGGGCGGGGAGGCAAGCCAGCACTCGATGGGGCCGCCGGGGCCCGGGGCGTGGAGCAGCCGCATCTCCTGGGGGCGGAGCCGGCGGCGCCACGCCGACCCGATGCCGGTCACCGTCCGCAGAGCGCCGCCGTCATCGAGGACCATCAGCTCCTGCGGCCGGTCGTCGAGCGTGCCCGTCACCGAGACCGTGGCGCCCGCGACGGTCATCGTCCAGCAGGCCGCGTCGGCGGTCGCGGGCGCCCCGTCCGAACCGCGTGTCATGGGCACTGCCGGGCCTGTCGCCACCCCCGTCTCCGGGTCCACCGGGAAGAGGAACGGCACCGCGCGACCGCGATCGGTCACCACCGCGACCACCCGGTCCGGCCCGATCCACGCGGGCCCCGGCCGGGGGGCGGAGGCCCAGCCGTTGAGGTCGGTCATCTGCAGGGCGCCGGGCGGCAGCTCGAGGTCTGGCGCCAGGGCGATCGCGGGCCGCGAGCCGTCCGACGGTCCCACGAACACGCCGGGGACCACGTCGTCGAAGGGCTCCGCGACGTCCACGCCGGTGCAGGCGATCCAGCGTCCGTCCGGCGACCAGGCGGGCGCGCCGGCGTTGCCGGCCAGCGCCAGCACCAGCCGCGGCTCCCCGCCGCAGGCCGCCACGGCGTGGATGGACGGACAGGGACGGAGGTCCGGCTCCGGGCCCATGTCGGCGGCGAAGGCGATCTCCCGGCCGTCCGGCGACCATGCCGCGCCTCGCACGGCCCACTTGCCGTTTGTCAGGCGGCGCGCCTTCGCGCCCGCCCGTGCCCGGACCACCCACAGGTGATCCCACCGGTCCCGCATCCCCTCGCCATCCCAGCGCCAGTAGAGCGTGCGGATGCGGCGGGCAAGCGGCTCCCCGTCCTTGAAGCCACCCTCAGCGAACCGGGGCGGATCCGACGGCGCGACGAACGCCAGCCGGCGCCCGTCCGGCGACCAGGCGAGCTCCGAGACCCCATGCTCGGGCGCGGTCACCAGGACCGGCTCGGCGCCTCCGGCCTGGAGGATGAAGATTCCTGCCGGTCGCTCCGGATCCTTCGGCCAGGACCGGATGAACGCCAGGCGCAGGCCGTCGGGGGAGATGCGTGGCGACGTGTCGCGGATGGTGCCCCCGGTGATCGCGAACCCGCGCCCCGCGCGGCCGGCATCTGTATCCCCGCCGTCGAGCCCCACCACGCGCAGGTGCGACCGATAGCTCCGCCGCCGCGTCGTTCGGACGACGACCACCGCGAACGAGGCGTCCGGCGCGAGGTCGTGATCCTCCACGAGAACCTGCCCGAGGATGTCCCCGGGCACCATCGGCGCCAGGCCGGCTGCTGCCGCCGCACGCCTCTTCGATCCCACGTCCTACCTCCCGTCGCCGAGCTCGCCCGGCGCCTGTTCGCCATCGGCCGACGCCGGCAGTCGTCGCACGCGGATCACGGTCACGTCGTCGTGAACCGGCGCTCCGCCCCGCCCCAGCGCGACCGCGTGCTGCGCCTCCCAGGCCCGGAGGCCCGCGATCCATCCCTCCAGCCGCCCGAGCAGGCTCGGATCCAGGCGCGCACCCTCCGAGGCGAGCACCAGCTCCTCCCAGTCGTTGTCGATCGTGACCACGTCCGGGGAGAGGCGCGCGAACGAGCCCGCGGCCGGGTTCCGCCAGAGGGCCGGGTCGTCCACGAGGCGGACGACGGCCTCTGCGCGCTCGTCGGCGGTGGCCTCCGGGTGCTCCATGCTCCAGCCGCGCAGCAGCGCCTCGCCGTCACTGGTGAGCGGCGTCCCGGGCACCAGCGCGAACCAGTCCCCGTCGCGCAGGGCGTACGCGCCCGCCGCGCCGGCCGCTAGGATCTCCGTCCCGTGGCGGGTGACGGTGGCGACGATCGCGGTCACCGAGGCCTGGGTGCGATGCCCCGTCCGCGAGGGGTCGAAGAGGGCGCGGTTCGCGGCATCGAGGGCGGTGCCGGCGCTCGCATCGTCCCGGAGTGCCGCCCGGGCGACGGCGGTGGCGAAGCGCGGCTCGTCGGTGCCCATGGCGCTGCGCGCATCCGACGCCCCGGGGACGCCTGTCAGCACGGCGATGCGCGCAAGGGTCTCGTGGCCGGCCACCAGGTGGTCCTCGCGACGCCCGGCCGGCAGGTCCCAGACCTCCACGCCAAGCCGGAGCCACGGCGGCACCGCCAGGATGGTGACCGTCTTGGACGAGGGGCGGGTGGGACCTCCACCGGGCATAGGGGGCGACCTCGGAGAGCGGATGTCCGCCCATCATCGCGCACGCTGGGGAGGCAGCCGGCGCATCCGGCGCATTAACGTCCGAAGCGGCTCCCGAAGGAGCCGCTTCGTTGCTGTCCCGGTGAAGGGCCCACCCTCTCGGACGAACCTTCTGCCATCGCGCCAGGATCATCTATCGCGTCGGCTTAACCGACTACCCTAACCCAACCTACCCATGATCCTGATGCTGGGGCAGCCATCGCTGACTGGCAGCATCGATATCCTAGCGGGCTACTGCGGATTAGGGAAGGGCTTTATCCACGGAAACGGTGAAAATCCCTTAACCATCGGCCCCACCGTGCATGGAACGCATGCGCACAGCGGCCGGAGCGGCCGGGAAGGTCCTACGCCTCGTCCTCGAACACCGTGATGGACTTCATGGCCGTGGGCTGGTTCGGCAGATCGCGCGAGTTGCGCGGCGCCGCTGCGATGGCATCCACCACGTCGAGGCCCTTGGTGACCTGGCCGAAGATCGTGTAGCTCTTCGCCAGCCCGTAGTCGGCATGCATGATGAAGAACTGGGACCCGTTGGTGTTGGGGCCGGCGTTCGCCATCGCCATCGTGCCGCGGCTGTAGGAACCCTGGAACGGCTCGTCGTTGAACTTGTAGCCCGGCCCGCCGGTGCCCACGCGGCCCGTGTTGAGCGTCGCCTTCTTGCCGAACTCGCCGTCGCCACCCTGGATCATGAAGCCCGGGATGACGCGGTGGAAGATGACGTCGTCGTAGAAGCCCTGCCTGGCGAGCTTGACGAAGTTGGCGGCGGCCAGGGGCGCGCCCTCCATGAACAGGTCGGCTTCGATGTCGCCCTGCTCGGTGCTGATCACGACGCGGGTCATGCGATCTCCTCAGGTGGTGGACCGGTGGCCGGTCGGTGGCCGCTAGGGGTTGGTGACGGTGACCTTGGTCATCACGACCGGGTTGGTGGGGATCTCCTGGTCGGCCGCCGCCGCGATGGCGTCCGCAGCCTCCATGCCCGAGGTGACCTCACCGATGATCTGGTAGGTGTTGGCCGAGGCGAGCGAGCCCTGGGCGCCATCGTCGAGGACGATGAAGAACTGCGAGCCCACGGAGTTGGGCTGGGAGGTCCGCGCCATGGCGACGGTGCCGCGGTGGTAGGTCGCGGTGACCGGCTCGTCGGTGATCGTGTAGGCGGGGCCGCCGGTGCCCACGTTGGCCTTCGACACGTTGGGGACGCGCCCGTACTGGCCGTCGCCCCCCTGGATCACGAAGCCCGGCACGACGCGGTGGAAGACCACGCCGGTGTACCACCCGCACGTGGCCAGCGCGACGAAGTTGCCGGTCGCGATCGGGGACAGGGAGCCCTGCACCTTGATCGCGATGTCCCCCTTGTCGGTGGTGATGGTCACGGTCCGGACGTCCGTCGCCGCGAGGGGATCCGGCTGTGCTGTCGGGCAGCCGGCGGGGGTGTTGTCGGTCACGGCCGTTGCCGGGGGCACCGGTGTGGGCACCTGCGTGGCCGCCGGCTTGGCGGTCGCAGCGGCGCCGGACGTGCAGGCAGCGACGCTGCCTGCGAGCGCGATGATGGTGGCCAGTCGCCGAAGTCGCATGTCCTGTTGTCGATCCTCAGTAGGCGGGGCGGGCCCGCTGTCCGGTGGGGATGGCGCCTTGCGCCGTTCCGGGCGCCAAGATGCTACCCGCCGCAGCGGGGAGACGCCTCCGGCGGGTCCGGGGGTGAAGGAACGCGGTGCCTGTCGCGAGCGGTTACGGGCCGTGGACCGTGACCTTGGTCATCACCACGGGGCTGTCCGGCTGTTCCTTGCCGTTGGCCGCAGCAGCGATCGCGTCCACGACGTCCATGCCGGAGCTGACCTCGCCGACGATCTGGTAGTTGTTGTGTCCTTCCCCCGCGAGCGCCGTGGCGGCGCCGTCCGAGAGGACGATGAAGAACTGCGCCCGCACCGAGTCCGCCACCGCCGTGCGGGCCATCGCCACGGTTCCCCGATGGTAGGTGGTGGTGACCGGCTCGTCCTTGATGGTGTAGGGCGGTCCGCCGCTGCCGACCAGGTCCTTGTAGATGTCGGGCGACCGCCCGAACATGCCGTCACCGCCCTGGATCACGAAGTCCTTGACGACCCGGTGGAAGATCACGCCGTCGTAGTAGCCGCAGTCGGCGAGGGCGACGAAGTTGCCCGTGGCGATGGGCGACAGCGATCCGGTGATCTTGATCACGATGCTGCCCTTGGCCGTCTCGACCGTCACGAGCTTGACCGCGTCGGCCGCGAGCGCGGCCGGCTGCGACTTCGGGCAGCCCGGCTGGTAGG
>JBAXFC010000063.1:0-11672 GCA_037140135.1 Chloroflexota bacterium | reverse complement strand
CCACGACGGCGCACTTCCAGGTCATCCACATCGCGAGGGCCTTGACCTCGTCGAGCGTGACGCCCTGGTGGTAGCGGATGCCGCCCTTCGCGGGCCCCCGGCCCACGTTGTGCTGGACGCGATACCCCTCGAACACCTTGACCGAGCCGTTGTCGAGGTGGACCGGGAAGGTGACGATCAGCGCGCGGCGGGGCTCGCGCATGACGGCACGCAGGCCGGGATCGAGGTCGAGACGGTCCGCAGCCAGGTCGAACTGGCGCTGGGCGATCTCCCAGGGATTCAGGGTCTCGGCATGGGTGGCGGCGGTGTCGATCGTGGCCATGGGTTGCCTCAGCTCGGTGCGCGCTGCATGGATGGAGTCACGCCGGAGCGGCGTGACTCCCATGCCGCCCGTGCTGCGGAGGGTAGGGCTTGCGGGCGGGCGCGTGGGCTCGTCTGCGACGCGGTGGCGCAGTCCCGCCGCACGGGGCTCCCCAAGCCCCACGTCCGACCGGTCGGCGCCGAAACCGGGGCTCCTGATGGCCCACCGCAGCAGCTCGACGGCAGGAAGGGACCGCCCTACCCCAGCTTGACGATGTCGATCGAGACCTCGACCGCGGGGATCGATCCCCGGTTCTCGAGCCAGTGGCTCGTCTTCCGGTCCTCCGGCCAGCCCACGCCGGGCCCGTATTCGGTGGCGACACCATCCCGGTGGTCGGTGATGGTGCCCTCGAGGACGTACACGATGCCGGGTCGGCCCGCGTGGTCGTGCACGGGACCGAAGACACCGCCGGGCTCGATGGTCACCTGCCGCATGCGCAGCTGGAGCCCCTCCATGCCCTCGATCTCGCCGGCAAGATCGACCGTTGCGAGGAGCTTCGTCTCGACCCCGCGGGTCGCATGAGCAGCCATGTCGTTGTTCACGGTGCACTCCCCTCCGGGGCAATCGCCAGGCAGCGATGGAGCCTCGTCGTGCCGATCGTCTGCCGTCGCGGCCCCCGGCACAAGCGGATCGTGGCATCTGCAACAAAGGCGCAAGGTCCACCAGCGACGCCGGGGCAGTCCGGGCAACCCGGCAGCCCGGCCGGCGCTACCCTGCCCGGGTGACCTCGCTCTGGATCCTCGGCTGCTTCACGATCGACGATGTCGCCCTGCCCGACGGGACCACGTCGGTGAGCCAGTGCGGCGGCAACGCCGTCTATGGCGCACTCGGCGCAGCCGCCTGGCGATCCGACGTCGGCATGGCCTCGCGCATGGGCCCGGACTTCCCGCCGGCCCACATCGCGCAGCTCGAGCGGGCGGGCATCGGGCTGCACCTGGTCCCGGTCGCGGCGCCCAGCATCCACAACTGGGTGCGCTACGAGACGGGCGATGTCCGCGCCATGGGGATCTGGGCGGACTCGGGGTCGCACGCGGACCAGGCGATCCGCGCCGGTGAGCTGCCGCCCTCGATCGGCCGGGCGGTGGCCTGCCACGTGGCGCCGATGCCGTTCGAGATCCAGGCCGGGCTGGTGCGCGCGCTCCGGAGCGCAGGCGTGCCGATCGTCTCGCTGGACCCCCACGACGAGCACGTCGCCGGCAACGAGGACGAGCTGACGGCCCTGCTCGGGCAGGTGGACGCGTTCCTGCCCAGCCGGAGGGAGGCGCGGATCCTGTTCGGCCGGGACGATCCCGAGGCGGCTGCCCGCGCGTTCGTGGGCGCGGGGCCGCGGGCCGTGGTGATCAAGCTGGGCGCCGAGGGAAGCCTCGTCTGCGGGCCGGACCTCGTGGCCCGCCACGTGCCTGCCGCACCGGCCCGCGTCGTCGATCCAACCGGGGCCGGCGACGCCTTCTGCGGCGGGTTCATCGCGGCGTTCGCGGCCCGGCCCGCCGCCGCCACCCGGCCCGACGCGCTCGATGCCGCCTACCATGGAGCGGTCTCGGCGTCGTTCGCCATCGAGCACCGCGGCGCGCTCGACGTGGCCGCCATCGACCCTGCCGAAGCCCACCGCCGCCTGGACGCGCTCCGGGCTGCGTCCTCGCCAACCTAGGAGACGCCCCGAATGCGCATGGACGAGGACGACCTCGACCTCAAGTGGGACAACATGCAGGCCGGCATCGAGGCCCAGCCCGCGTACCTGCGCGCGGGCGCGGTGCGCGACATGTACGAGGCGGCAGCCGGTCTCGGGACGCCGGTCCCGTCGCGGATCTACCTCGTGGGCGCCGGCGATTCGCACTACGCGGGCATCGCCACGCGGTTCGCGTTCGAGCGCTGGACGGGGATCCCCACCGAGGCCCTGGAGTCGCTCGAGTTCTCCCGGTACGCGGTGGAGGACGCACCTGCCGGCGCGCTGGTGGTGGCCGTCTCCAACTCCGGGCGCGTGGCGCGGACGGTCGAGGCGGTCCGGTTTGCGGAGCAGCGCGGCGTCCGTTCGATCGCGTGCACCTTCTTCCCGGACAGTGCGCTCGCGCAGGCGGCGTCAGGGACGCTCGCCTGGACGTACGAGGACGTGGGCTTCGGGCCCGGCACGCTCTCCTACCTGGCGTCGCTGGTGACGCTGTACGCGCTGGCGATCCGGGTGGGCGTGGCGTCAGGCCGCATCGACGAGGTGGAGCGCGATCGGCTGCTCGATCTCGTGACCGCCTGCGCCGACGCCATCGCCGAGACGATCGAGGCGTCGCGGCCGGTGGCCGAGACGGTCGCCGCGGGAATCACCGCGGGCACCGTGCTCACGATCATCGGCGGCGGTCCCAGCCACGGGACCGCGGTCTTCGGGATGGCCAAGTTCATCGAGTCCGCCCGGCACAACGCGATGGGCCAGGAGCTCGAGGAGTGGGCCCACGAGCAGTATTTCGTCACCGGGCCCGGCAGCCACACGTTCGTCGTGGCGCCCCCAGGCGCCAGCGTGGACCGGGCGCGGGAGCAGCTGCAGGCCGTCCGCGACGTGGGCGGGACCGCCATCGCCATCTGCGACCCGGCCGACGAGGCCACAGCCGCCATCGCGAGCTTCGTCCTGCCGATCGCAGCGCCGGCCGACGAGCTCCTCTCCCCGATGCTGACCGCGGTGCCCCTGGAGCTGGTGGCGCTCGCGTATGCGCGACGGCTCGGCGGCACGATGCTCGGCTTCGACGACCTCAACCGGCGCGACGTGAACTGGCGCCAGATCTACGGCAGCGCGATCCCGGAAGGCCCAGGCGCCCGATGAGCGCCCCGGATCACGCGGAGCGCCCCGCGCTCTTCCGGACCGGCGGCGGCACGCTGGTCGGGATGCTCCACGTCGCGGCCCTGCCGGGCAGCCCGTTCCACGAGGGGACCTCGCTCGCTGCCATCGAGAAGGTCGTCGTGGAGGATGCGCGGATCATGGCCGCTGCCGGGTTCGACGCGCTGCTGCTCCAGAACTCGGGCGACGGCCCGCCGGGCAAGGACGGCGACATGGCCACGGTGGCCCAGCTCGCGGTCCTCGGGCGTGCCGCGGCCGATGCGAGCGGGCTCCCGATGGGCGTCAACATCCTCAAGAACGGCGTGGAGACCGCGCTCTCGGTTGCCGCGGCGATCGGCGCGACGTTCGTGCGGATCAAGGTCTACGTGGGCGCGACCGTCGGTTCCGAGGGGATCGTCGAGGGCCGCGCGATGGACGCGCTCGCGTTCCGGAGGCGGCTTGGAATCGAGGACGTGACGATCCTCGCCGACGTCCACGACCGCACGAGCACGGTGCTCGGGGGCACGCCGCTCCTCGAATCGGCTGACTGGGCGGCGCGACACGGGCGCGCCGGCGGCCTCGTGATCACCGGGCGGGGTGAGGCCGAAACGGTGTCGATGCTGGGCGAGCTGCGGGCGGCCGGGCCCAAGGTGCCGCTCGTCATCGGCGGCGGCGGGACCCCGGCCAACATCTCGGAGCTCCTGCGGCACGCGGACGGGATCATCGTGGGCAGCTGCCTGCGCTCTGACCACTCGTACCTGGCGCCGGTCTCCCGGGAGCGGGCGGACGCCATCGTATCGGCAGCGCGCACCTGGCCAACGGTCGCTACGGGGCGACCTCGAGCGTGAGCCACGTCTCGAAGCAGTGGTTGCGCGCGAGGCTCACGGCGCCGATGGTCGCCCGGCCCCCGGTGCCGATCTCCTCCCCGAAGACGTCGCAGAAGAGGTCGGTCAAGCCGTTGGTCACCAGGTGGATGTCGTGGAAGTCCGGCGTGCAGACCACGAAGTTCAGCGACCGGACGACGGCCACCACCCGGTCCAGCGTGCCGAGCGCGAAGCGGATGCCGCCGAGGGCATTGAGCCCCGCGACGCGCGCTGCCTCGTAACCCTCCTCCACGGACAGGTCACGCCCCAGCGCGCCCGGGTGGAAGACCGTGCCGTCGATGAGCTCCGGCATGTGGCCGCTCAGGAACAGGAGATTCCCGGTCTGGTGGTGCGGCTTGACCGCGCCGTACTTGAGGCCCGTGTAGGGCACGGACGTGAAGTCCGGCACGACGAGGCCGAGCTCGTCGATGCGCGCGTCGAAGCCCATGCGGGCGACTCCTCGATGGCAATGGGGCCTGGCCAGTGTGGCCAGGCCCCATTGTCCGCCGGACGGCGCGTGCCGCTACACCTCGACCGGAAGCTCGTAGACCTCGGCGGTGGGATGGCCCGCCCGCTCGTGGATCCGCATGACGGCCTCGCGGCTGGGGCCGCTCGAGAGGCAGAAGACCTTGCCCTGCTCCGGATCGAGCCAGGCGCGCTCGAAGTGGACGCCCTCGTCCGCCTCGATGGCGAGGTCCCGCTCGTGGGCCTCCTGGAGCTGCTGCGCCGTCACCCCGACGAAGCCTGAGTGGACGTCCATGAACTGGGCCATGCTGGCCTCCTGCTCGGTCCGTGGGTCCCGCGTGGACCCGTCGGTCCGAAGCCTCGGCCACCCCGCGGGGCGCGTCATCGGTCGTGCGGCCGGGGCGTTCCCGGGCAGCTCGCGCAGATCGGCTGCGGACGTAGGTCGTTCGACCGATGCCGTTCCCGGCACGAGGACTAGACTTCGCCACCTCATGACACGACTGGGCCCCCTCCTGTCGCCAATACTCGTCGGCCGCGACCACCTCCTCGACCAGGCTGCGCACCGCATCGCCGAGGCGGCAGCCGGCCACGGCCAGCTCCTGCTCCTCGCGGGCGAGGCGGGTATCGGCAAGTCACGCCTGATCGCCGCCATCGAGCGCAAGGCCGTGGCGGCGGGCTTCCGGGCGAGCGCGGGGCTGGTGGCCCCGCAGGACCTCGACGTCCCGGGCGCCTCCCTGCTCGACCTTGCCCGGACGATGACCCGCCAGGCCGGCTTCACCGAGCTCGGCCGGGAGCTGCTGGACCTCGCCCGCCAGACCTTCGAGGCGACGGCACCCCGCCGGCGCGGTCTCGTGCTGCGCGCGGTGGACCTGATCGTGGCCGAGACCGGCAAGCCGCTATTGCTCGCCTTCGACGACCTGCAGTGGGCCGACGACGTGAGCCTCGAGATCATCGCCGAGCTCGCGCGCGCCGCCCGCGACCGGCCGCTCCTCCTGGTGGGCGCCTACCGGACCGACGAGGTGGTCCCCTCGTCCATCCTGCGCCCGTGGCGGGCCCGGCTGCTCTCCCAGCGGCTTGCCGAAGAGGCCCGCCTCGCACCCCTGACCCACGCCGAGACCGCCCAGATGACGACGGTGATCCTGGGCTCGGGCCTGCCGGCGCCGCGCGAGGTGATCGACGCGATCTACGAGCGGACCGACGGCATCCCGCTCCACGTGGAGGAGCTCCTCGGCGCGCTCGAGGTCGAGCAGCGGACGGACAGCCGCGCCATCCGTGAGGTGGCGGTGCCGCAGACGCTGGGTGACGCGGTCCTGCAGCGCATCGGCCGCCTGTCGCCCGAAGCCCAGCAGGTCGCCCGGTCCGGCTCCGTCATCGGCCGCTGCTTCGTGCCCGACGTCCTCGCCGGGATCATGGACGCGCCCGTCGAGTCGCTCGACGCGCCGCTCCGCGAGCTCATCGAGCAGGACGTCCTCACGCCACCCGGGGTCCGGGGCCTGTACGACTTCCGCCACCAGCTCCT
The DNA here is from genome assembly GCA_037140135.1 of Chloroflexota bacterium. Taxonomy (GTDB): domain Bacteria; phylum Chloroflexota; class Limnocylindria; order Limnocylindrales; family CSP1-4; genus CAIXZV01. Next base: position 5,667 of record JBAXFC010000063.1, on the reverse strand, counting down.
GCGGGACGCACTCTACGAATCCCTGTCCGACGCCGAGCTCCGGCGCCTGCACGCTCGCGTGGCCGAGTTCGGGATGGCGCTCGAGGGCCAGTCCGAGGTCCACGCGTCGCTCCACTACGAGCGGGCCGGCCTGCGGGCCCAGGCGTTCCGGTCGGCGCTCGCGGGCGCTCGCGCCGCGGCCAGGGTCATCGCCCACCGCGAGGCGTTCGAGCTCTACCGCCGGGCGCTGGACAACCTGCCGGCCGGCCTCCCGGGCGTCGAGGCGATCGCCATCTACACCGAAGCCGCCGACGAGGCCGCGGCGCGCGAGCAGATCGACGCCTGGCGCCGCTGGACGATGGCAGCCCGCGAGCACGCGCTCGCCTCGGGCGATCCGCTCGCCGGCGCGGGAGCGCTGGCCGACCTCCTGGGCATCGAGCGCCGGAATGCGAGCCCGCTCGGCGGGCGGTTCGAGATGGTGGACGCCGCTCTCGCCGAACTCGAGCCGCTCCCGGTGACCGACGACGTCCGCGCGATACGGGCCCGGCTCCTGCTCGCCCGAGCGCTGGCGGCCCACGAGGCCAGCGACCTGGATCTCGCGCGGACCGCGCTCGGAGCCGCCAGGGCCGACGCGGAAGCGGTCGCCGACAGCGGGCTGCTCCTGTCCCTCGACGCGTTCGCCGCCCAGCTGGCGGTCTCGGAAGGCCACGTGGCCGAGGGGCTCAGGGCGCTCGGGCGGGCGGCCGGGAGCGCTCGGGACCAGGCGTTCGACGAGACCAGCATCACGAGCTTCCGCCTGGGCGCGACGACGGCGATCGGCGTCCTCGACTACCGGCAGGCGGCATCCTGGATCGGCGAGGGGATCGCCTACGCCGACGCGATCGAGCAGTCGTACTGCTCCCACATCATGCATGCGGTCGGCGGGCTGGTCGCCTGGGGCGACGGGCGCTGGGACGACGCGATCGGGGAGTCCGCCCAGGTCCTGATGACGAACGGGAGCGCGCGGGGGGCGGCCATGGCCCGCTGGCCGCTGGCCTACGTGGCCCTCGGACGCGGCGACCTCCCTGAGGCGCGCCGGCAGCTGGCGGCCGCGAACGACTTCGCCGACGCCTACGGGGCGCCCGACTTCCGGCTCGCGGTGGCCTGGGGCCGCGCCGAGGTTGCGCTGCTCGCGGGCGAGGCCGGGGCCGCGATCGACATCTCCGCGGCGGCCCTGGAGCTCTCCGAGCGGTCCGGCGAGCGGGGCCAGTTCGCCGCGATCGTCCTGTCCGGCACGCGGGCACGCCTTGCCGCGGGACGGCCGGCCGACGCCGCCCGCTGGGTGGACCGGTGCGCCGCGCTGCTGGAGCCGGTTCCCTGGCTCGCGTTTCCGGTGATCGACCACGCGCGCGGTCTGGTGGCGCTCTCAGACGGCTCGGTGGGGATCGCGCGATCCTCCCTCGAGCGGGCGATCGGCGGCTGGGAGGCGAAGGGCCGGACCTGGGAGGAGCTCTGGGCGCGACTGGACCTCGCCGGCTGCCTGGTCCGCACGGCCCGGATCGCCGATGCGTCCGCGCTCATCGCGGACGTCCGCGAGGCCGCCGTCCGCCTCGGCAGCCGCCCGCTGATCGACCGCGCGGAGGCCCTCTCGAGGCAGACCCGTGGTCGCGTCGCCGCGGAGGAGCCGTGGCACCCGCTGACGGCGCGCGAGCTGGAAGTCGCGCGACTGATCGCGAGCGGCGGCACGAACGCCGGGATCGCCGCCGCGCTCGGGATCGCCCCCAAGACCGCGAGCGCCCACGTGGAGCACATCCTCGCCAAGCTGGGAGTCGGCCGGCGGGCGGAGATCGCGACCTGGGTGGCGGCGCTCCCCTCGGCCGCCGCGAGCGTCGGGATGCCGAGTCGGTAAGGCGGACCTGCGGGCGGCCTGCCCTCGCGGCGCACACGCTGCGGATCCCCTGTATCGTCTCGTGCTAACAGTTAGGTCTGTCCTAACTATTTGCCTGTCCCTAGGAGTACCCATCCGATGACCGATCGCACGGCGATGGTCGAGGAGGTGATGCGGGAGTACGACGCGCTCAGCGCCCGCATGGCCGACTTCAGTGGCCCCACCTTCCTCGGGCTCGACATCACGATGCCCCAGGCCAAGATCCTCCACCTCATCCGGGCCACGGGCTCGATGTCGATGTCGATGTCCGATCTCGTCGCGCGGCTTGGCGTCACCGTTCCCACCGTGACCGGGATCGTGGACCGCCTTGTCGAGCGGGACCTGGTCGTGCGCCGGGGCACACCCGATGACCGCCGCCGCGTCCTGATCGAGATCACACCCGCCGGCGTCGCGATGATCGACGGGATGCGCGACCTGAGCGCGGCCCAGGTGCTCCAGCTGCTCACGGTGCTCGACGAGCGCGAGCTGGGCACGTTCCTCGAGTTCCTGCGGGTCCTCGAGAGCGCGCTGGTGCGCTGCGCTGTCGCGACTGCGACGCCGACCGCGGCCAGTGCCGCGGCCGGTGCCGCGGCCGGTGCCGCGGCCAGCGCGGCAGCCGCCTTCGCGGGGGGCGTCCGATGACCCGCCGGAAGGTCATCGCCACCGGGGCCATCGTCGTGGTCCTCGGCGTCGCCGGCGTCACGGTCGCGCCGCGGGCCCTCGGCCCCCGGCCTGCGGCAACCACGTTCCTCACGGCAACGGCGACCACGATGGACGTGCGCGATTCGGTCGCCGTGAGCGGGTCCATCCGCCCGGTGGACACGTACGCGCTCGCCTTCGGCAAGGAGCCCGTGCGATCTGCGGGCACCACGACCACGACGACCGGCTCGACGGGCTCGACCGCGGCGGCTTCGGCCACCGGCTCCGGGTCCTGGACGGTCGCGACCGTGGGCGTCGCCGCCGGCGACACCGTGAAGGCCGGTGACGTGCTCGCCACCGCCGACACCGCCGATGCCGGCCATTCCCTCGCCATCGCGTCGGCAAACCTCGCGGCGGCCGGCGCGCGGCTCGCGGCCGACGAGGATCCGGTCACCGGCACCAGCAAGGCCAAGGCCAGGCTGGGTGTGACGCAGGCCCAGCAGCAGCTGGCGCAGGCACGCACGGCGCTCTCGCAGACGCAGGCCTCCGGCCGCCTGGCGATCTCGCAGGCCTCGTCCGCGCTCGCGAGCGCCAAGCGCACCCTTGCCGCCGACCGGACGGCCGGCGCCCCCGCGGCGATGATCACCGCCGACCAGGCGGCCGTCACCCAGGCGTCCCGCGCGCTCGCGAGCGCTCGCCGCCAGGCCAGCAGCGCCAACAGCCAGGCGAGCGCCCAGGTCGCCGCCGCGAAGCTCGGGGTCCGCTCGGCCAACCTTGCCTACACGGGCGCCACGGACGTTGACACCACGGCCCTCGTGGCGGCCGACCGGGCCTCGGTGCTCCAGGCGGAGAGCGCCGTGCGCGACGCGCAGCAGGCCCTCGACCTGGCGATGATCACGTCCCCCATCGACGGGATCGTCTCGTCGGTGGACATCCGGCCCGGCGACGTGGCGTCAGGCACGGTGATCCGGCTCCGGTCGGCGGCCGTGGAGGTCACGGCCTCGGTCACCGAGAGCGACCTGCCCAGGCTCAAGGTCGGGCAGCCGGCGGACATCACCATCGCGGCGCTCAAGACCGCGGCCACGGGCACGGTGGAGTCGCTCAACGTCGCGTCCCCCACCACCAGCGCGAGCGGCGTGGTCTCGTACGGCCTGGTGATCAAGCTGCCGACCGCGCCCGCCGGGATCGCGCCCGGCATGACGGTTGACGTCGATGTCACCACCGCGCTCGCGAAGGGCGTCATCGCGGTCCCGGCCGCAGCCCTGGGCGGCACGCCCGGGGCGTACACGGTCCAGGTCCCCACGGGACCCGGCGAGGCGAACACGGTCCCGGTGACGGTGGGCCTGCTGACGGCCGAGTATGCGGAGATCCAGGGCGGCCTCGATCCGGGCACCGACGTGGTGACCGGAACGGTGTCCGCCAAGGACCTCGTCCAGCAGTTCCCGACGGGTCCGGGCGGCGGAGCGCCGGGCGGCGCAAGTGCGACGGCAAAGCCATGACGGCCTTGGCAGGTGCCGTCGCCCCGGTCGCGCCGGCAGCGCCTGCGGCGCCCGTGATCGAGATGCGCGGGATCGGCAAGGTGTACCGGTCCGGCCGGCTCGAGGTGGACGCCCTGCGCGAGGTGGACCTCCAGGTCCGCAACGGGGACTTCCTCGCCATCGTCGGGCCGTCGGGGTCGGGCAAGTCCACCCTGATGAACCTGCTCGGCTGCCTGGACCGCCCGACGAGCGGCACCTACCGGCTGGCCGGGGAGAACGTGGCCGAGCTCGATGACGACGCGCTCGCGCGCCTGCGCAACCGCACGATCGGCTTCGTGTTCCAGTCGTTCAACCTGCTCCCGCGCACCACGGCGCTCGAGAACGTGGCGATGCCGCTGCTCTACGCCGGCGTGTCGCGGGCCGAGCGCACGCGTCGCGCCCGGGAGGCGCTCGACCGCCTCCGCCTCTCCGACCGGGTGGACCACCAGCCGTCGGAGCTCTCCGGAGGCCAGCAGCAGCGGGTCGCGATCGCGCGGGCGCTGGTGACCGAGCCCGCGATCCTGCTCGCGGACGAGCCCACCGGCAACCTCGACTCCCAATCGGGAGCCGACGTCCTGACGCTCCTCCACCAGCTCAACGACGGCGGCACCACCGTCGTCCTGATCACCCACGACGCCGACGTGGCCGAAGCCGCCAAGCGGAGCGTCCACGTCAGGGACGGGAGGCTCAGCGCATGAACCCGCTCGAGCTCATCCCGCTCGCGTTCTCGCGGCTGGCCGCGGCCAAGATGCGTGCCGCGCTCACGATGCTCGGCGTGATCATCGGCGTCGGCTCGATCGTGGCCCTCGTGTCCGTGGCGCAGGGTGCCACCTCGGGCATCACCAACCTCATCGAGGGCCTGGGCACCAACCTCATCAGCGTCAGCCCGGGCGCCAACAACAACGGCTTCGTCCGTGGTGCCGCGGGCTCCGCCACCACCCTGACCCTCGCGGACGCCGAGGCCATCGCCGGCGTCAAGAACGTGGACCAGGTCGCCCCGCAGGTCTCGACGATCGCCGTCGTCGTGGCGGGTGACCGGAACACCACGACCACCGTCTCCGGGGTCACCCCGGCGTTCCAGAAGGTCCGTGCCTACGACATCTGGCGCGGCACGTTCATCACGGAGCCCGCCTACCAGGCGGGGCTGCGCGTCGCGGTCATCGGCTCCGCCACCGCCGACGCGCTCAAGCTCGACCAGTCGGCCGTTGGCGCGGACATCCTCGTGGGCGGCGTGCCGTTCCGGGTGATCGGCGTGCTCCAGCCCAAGGGCATCCTCGACGACCAGGTCTTCATCCCGCTCTCGACGATGCGGGACCACTTCGTCGCGGGCGACGCCGTGCAGTCCATCTCCGTCAGCGCCGCGGACCCGGCGACCATCCCTCTGACCAAGGTCGCGATCGCGACCCTGCTGCGGACCCGCCACCACATCGCCGCCGGCGCCGAGGACGACTTCACCGTCATCGACCAGGCGCAGCTCCTGTCCGCCTTCGGCACGATCACCGGCTTCCTGTCCCTGCTGCTGGCGGGGATCGCCTCGATCAGCCTGGTGGTGGGCGGCATCGGGATCATGAACATCATGCTGGTCAGCGTCCGGGAGCGGACCCGCGAGATCGGCATCCGCAAGGC
>JBAXFC010000062.1:0-11888 GCA_037140135.1 Chloroflexota bacterium | reverse complement strand
GGCCTCACGGAGCCCGAGGCTGGCTCGAACCCGGCTGGCATGACGACGCGCTGCAAGAAGGACGGCGACGACTGGCGCCTGACCGGCACCAAGATGTGGATCACCAACGCGCAGATCGCCGACGTGTCCATCGTCTGGGCGCGCGACAGCGTCCGCGGGATCGCGTCGAGGCTGATGGCGGTGACGCCGGCCGACGCAAGGGTCTCCATGAGGGCCGGGTCGAGCAGCGGCGACAGCAGGCCGACGACGGCCTGGCCGGTGCGAAGCCTCGCCGCTTCCGCGGCGCTTGGCTTCTGGACCCGGAGGATGACGTCGCAGGCCGCGTAGAGCTCATCGGTGCTCACGACCCTCGCCCCGGCATCCGTGAATGCCTGGTCCGGGATCATGGCACCGGCGCCCGCGCCGGCCTCGACGAGGATCTCGCACCCGGCAGCCGTCAACTTGCCGAGCGCTTCGGGCACCAGGGCGACGCGCCGTTCCCCGGCCGCTGTCTCCCTGGCGACGCCGACTTTCATGGGCATCACCGTCTAACAGGGTAAAAAGTCATGGGTCCGGGAAGTCTACCGGACCGTTCCGTTCCCGAAGCATTGCGACATGGTGGCGGCCCGGTCGCGGCCAAGACCCACCGGCAACCGACCGCTGCCGATCAGGCTCCGTCGTCCTCGGATCGTGGCAGGCGCAGCCAGAACGAGGCGCCGCCCTCGGGCCGCTGCCCGGCACCGATCCGGCCGCCCAGGGCCTCCACAAGCTGGCGGCAGACGAACAGCCCGATGCCGGCGCCCTGGACGGTGGACGCGGTGGCCGGGGAGCGGTAGAAGAGGTCGAACAGCCGGTCCGACTCCGCCTCGTCGATGCCCGGCCCCTCGTCGAGGACGCACAGCACCACCTGGCCGTCGTCCGGGCCGGCGGCCACCGTCACCGTGGAGCCCACGCCGCCGTACTTGGCGGCATTGGCGAGGAGGTTGCGCAGGATGTGCTCGAGGTAGGCGTCCTCGCCCGCGACCGAGGGCAGGTCGGTCGGCATCCGGACCTCGAAGGTCACGCCGGGCCAGCGCTGGCGCTCGGTGGCCACCACCCTTTCCAGGACCTTCCCCACGTGCACAGGCTCGTCACCGATATCGAGCGTGCCGCGTTCCACCTTGGTCAGCACGAGCAGGTCCTCGACCAGCCGGTAGAGGCGGTCCGCCTCCTCTGCGACATCGCCCAGGAGGTCATCGCGTGCAGCCGGCTCCATCTCCCGCCAGCGGCGGGCAAGCACGCGGGTCCCGCCGAAGATCGTGGTGATGGGGGTCCTGAGCTCATGGGAGACCACGCCGACGAACGCGTCGCGCAGCCGGGCGGCCTCCCGCTCCGCCTCCAGGACCCGGTTGCGCTCGGCCTCGGCGCGCTTCCGGTCCGAGATGTCGCGGGTCGTCCCCACCATCCGGCCGGCGCGCGAGCCGGGCACGACCATCAGCCGGCCGGAGCTGTGGATCCAGCGGACCGAGCCATCCGGACGCACGACCCGGACCTCCACGTCGTACCGGCGACCCTCCTGCATGTCCGCCTCGATCACGGCAAGGACGTCTCCCCGGTCCTCGGGGTGCAGCATCGCGAGCCAGGCGGCGAAGTCCGGCGGCGGCCCGGACGGATCGACCCCGTGCAGCTCGTACTCGATCGCCGACCACGAGAGGATGCCGGTGTCGAGGTCCCACTCCCAGGTGCCGGTACCCGTCGCCTCGAGCGTGAACCGCAGGCGCTCGTCGTGGTCCCGGACCGCCTCGAACAGGCGGGCACGCTCGAGTCCGGCCGATGCCTGCGCGGCGAGCGACTCGAGGAACCAGCGCTCGTCGGTGTCGAGGACCCTGGGCTCCCGGAACGCGACGGAGAGGGCGCCGAACGCCCGACCCTCGAACACCAGCGGGACCACCGCCGAGCCCTCGGTCTCCGTCCGCGGCGCCGCGCTCCGCTCGAGCATGGGGTAGGCGGCATGGCGCTCCGCGGCGGAGGCGTGGTAGATCGGGATGCCGGTCCGGATCACCTCGGTCATCGGCACGGGCGAATCGAGCGGGACCCGCGTCCACGAGCGAAGGACCGTCTCGTCGTAGCCCAGCGCGTGGAGGATCTCCACCGCGGCGCCGTCGCCCGTGGCCACCGCCACCCAGCCGAGCGGCGCCCCGAGGACCGCGCCTGCGGCCTGCAGGATGCGGTCGGACACGGCGTGGGGATCGAGCGACTGGGCGAGCGCGTTGGCGACCAGCAGCAGGCGCAGCCGCTGCTCGGCCACCCGCTCGAGGATGGAGCTGCCGTCGTCGGCTTCGGACTGCGAGGTCATGGCCGGAGTATGCGCGAGGTGCCCGTGCCAGGCGCCTGTGCCCGAGCCCGTGGTCCGTCGCCGGTCAGTCCTCGGCGATGCCGTGCCAGGCGCGGACCCCGCCACCCTCCTGCTTGGCGTCGTACATCGCAGCGTCCGCGTGCTGGCGCACGTCCGGCTCGAAGTCACGGCGCCCCGGCGTGAGGAGCGCGACGCCGATCGAGAGACCGACCTGCCGCTCGCCGTCATCGGTCTGGTACGGCGCGGTGACCAGCTCGTGGATGCGGGTGGCCAGCGTCATCGCGGTGGCCTCGTCGCGGACGCCGGTGAACAGGACGGCGAACTCGTCGCCACCGCGCCGGCCGACGGCGTCGGTGACACGGGTTCCGCGCCGCAGCCGGCGTCCCAGCTCCACGAGCACCTGGTCGCCGATCTGGTGGTTGCGCGGGCCGTCGTTGAGCGCCTTGAAGCCGTCGAGGTCCAGGAACAGGTAGGCGGAGCCCTCGATCCCGCGCCGCGCGCGGTCGGCCGCCTCGGCGGTCCGCAGCGCGAAGGCCTGGCGGCTCAGGACGCCGGTGAGCTCGTCCCGGTCGAGCTGGTCCACGGCAGCCGATGCGCGCCAGAGGGACAGCACGATCGCTGTGCACAGGGCGGGGGCCCACCAGCCGACGGCGACCCAGACCACCACGAACAGCCAGCCGAGCAGCGTCTCGGCGACGGCGGTCGCCCGGAACGAGCGGTCCAGGATCACCATCGTCTCGCGTGGCGTCAGGCCGTCGCGCAGGACCACGACGCCCGTGGCCAGGAGGCCGGCGATCACCGTCAGCGAGAGCGTCCCGGCGATCGCGGCGACCAGGGTGAGCACGAGGCCGTCCGGCAACCCGATCGCCGTCCCGATGCCGGTCACCACGGCGGCGACGAAGCCACCGGCGATCGCGGCCAGTGCCAGGCCGCAGTGGTTGGCCAGGACGCCGTACCAGGGGGCCTCGCGCAGCTCGCGCGCATCGAAGGTCGCGAGCATCGCGACCCAGCCGCCGGCGACCGGACCGCCGAGCAGCATCGCCGCGGCGATGAACGGCAGGTGGAAGGTCATGACCACGTGGCCGCCCGGATCGCGCAGGACGCGCGTGCCGCCGAGGAGGCCGAAGACGGTCCAGGCGAGCACCCCGGCCACGCCGGCGACCGCGGGATCGAGCCCGGCGATCGAGATGGGGCCGCGCAGCGGGACCAGGAGGGTGACCGCGGCCAGGGCGAACAGCCCGACGGTGACCGTCGCCGAGGTGTAGCCCGCGAGCAGCGAGGTCCGCCGGGGGACGGTGAGCAGGGTGGTCTCGAGGTCCGTGCCGCGGTCGGGCATCGTCAGGCGCACGGCCAGCCTCCCGGCGAAGCGCCCAGGGGCCGCGCTGCGGTCCCGGTTCTCGTGCTCCTGATGACCACCTTGGCACTCCCGACCGATGCGGGACACGACCGGCAGAGGCCCCACCAGTCCCGGACCTCCGCCGCGCCCGCCGTCTCCTCCCCGGATCCGGTGGTGGTCGCGCCGGTGCTCCGGCCGTTCCCCGGACCGCCGGTGTGTCGACCGGTGGCCCATGTATAGGGATACCCCGAACAGGGGGCCCCGAACAGGGGGCCGGTAGTCCTATCGGCGCAATCGGGTTGTGCGTGGACGCACCACCTTCGCCCTCCGGGCAGCCAAAGGTCCTATGCGCGGGGGCGGAGTACTACGCCGGCGGCGCGTCCGGGCCGCATCGGGCACCATGGGTCCGTGAATGAACTGCCCCCCGACCCGATCGATGTGACTGGTCCCGCCGGTCCCGCCGACGCTCCTCTCAGCAATCCGATCGACGTGGACACCGCCGCGGTCGCCGCTGACACCGCCGCGGACGCCGGGCCCGCCGCGGTCGCCGCTGACACCGCCGCGGACGCCGGGCCCGCCGCGGTCGCCTGGCTCGAGGAGGGCCAGGCCCCGGAGCCGCTCCGCGCCGTCCGGCGCCAGAACACGATCGCCATCATCGGGACCGTCATGCTCGCCGTCGTGCTCGCGTTCGGCGGGGGCTTCGCCGTCGGGCGCGCCACCGGCCCGTCGGCATCGCCGGAGGCTGCTGCGAGCAGTGCCCCCGCATCGTCCGAGGAGATCGCCGAGGCCAGCGCCTCGGCCGGCCCCTCGGTTGCGGAGAGCGGCCCGTATCTCGGCTCGCCGGACGCCAAGACCGTGATCGAGTACTGGGCCGACTACCAGTGCCCGTACTGCGCCCGCTTCGCGCTCGACGTGCTGCCCCAGTTGCAGAGCCGGCTCGAGAACGGCACCGTTGCGATCCGCCACCTGGACTTCGCCTTCATCGGTCCGGAGTCCGTCTCGGCCGCCATCGCCGTCCGCTGCGCCGGTGACGAGGGCCTCTACTGGCCGATGCACGACGCCGTCTACGGCGCCCAGAACGGCGAGAACAAGGGCGCCTTCGCCGAGGCCAACCTGGTCGCGATCGCGGCCAGGATCATGCCCGACACCGCCAGGCTCCAGGCCTGTCTCGCGGACCACACCAAGCTCGTCGAGGTCCTCGACGACACGGCGGCCGGCGTCCGAGCCGGCATCCAGTCCACGCCGACGATCGACGTGAACGGCCAGCGCTTCCTCGGCGTGCCGGACATCTCCAGGTTCCTCGCCGCCATCGATGCCGCCGCCTCGGGTGCCTCACCGGCGCCCCTGCCCACCGCCGCGCCCTCGTCCGAGCCCTGGACCGGCACCTCCACCGCCGGCCGGGAGGCCGGCAACCCCGCCGCCCCGGTCACCGTGGACCTCTGGATGGACTACCAGTCCCCGGACAACGCGGTGCTCGCCAACACGCTGGAGCCCGAGTTGCGAACGCGCATCGCCGACGGCACCGTCCATCTCGTCCTGCACGACCTCGCGCTGGGTGGGACCGAGTCGGTCAACGCCGGGACGATGGTCCGCTGCATCGCCGACCAGGAGGGCCCGGCGCTGTTCGTGCACGACATCCTGTCCGTCTCCGCCCAGGGCAAGAACGCCGGGATCTTCGTCACCGACAACTTCCTGCGGCTCGCGTCCAAGCTCGGTGTCGAGGTCAAGACGCTCGACACCTGCCTCGCCAACCCGTCGATGGCCAAGCGCGTCACCGAGGAGACCTCGATCGGCAAATCGAAGGGGATGACGGCGGGGCCGGTCGTGGTGGTCTCGGCCGCCGGCAAGGAGATCGCCAGGTTCACCGGATCGATCGACACGGCCCAGGTCACGGCTGCGATCGACGGACGCAAATAAGACAATCCGTCGCGATCCGGATCGCGTATACATGCTGCAACCAGTCGCGCTGTTCGCGATACTGCGCTGAAACCTTCCGGGGCCCTGATGCCTCAGAGGGCTGACGGCGCAAGCCGCTTCATCCGCCTATCGACCCAGCGGCTCCTCCGGTTTCCCCGACCCGGAGGAGCCGCTCTTGGTTTGAGCGGCGTTCCGGAGCGGTGCGGACCTACAGGTCGGCGACCGAGATGATCCCGCGCCGGATCGCGAACTTGAGCAGCTCGACGCGGTCGTGGAACCCGAGCTTCTCCATGATGTTCGCCCGGTAGTTGTGGACCGTCTGCTCGGACAGGTGGAAGACCTTGGCGATCTCGCGGTTCGTGTGCCCGACCGCCGCCAGGAGCAGCACTTCCTTCTCGCGCTCGGTCAGGTTGCCGTAGGCGTCCTCGAGCGGCGCGTCGGGGCTGCGCAGCACGTAGGTGTTCACCATCCTGGTGACGATGGCGGGGGAGACGTACGTCTGGCCCCGGCTCACCGAGCGGACCGCTGCGACCAGGTCGCCCGGCTCCGCCTCGCGAGTGAGGAAGCCGTCCGCACCGGCCTTGAGCGCCATGCTGAACTGCTCGCTGCCGCCGCGGCACTCGAGCGCGAGGATCCGCTTGGACGGTGAGACGGCGCGGATCTGCTCGATCGTCTCGAACGCGCCTGCACCGGGGGCACCGAAGGGGAGGCACTCCGCGACGATGACATCCGCCTTGGACCTGGCGAGCAGCGCCGGCAGCTGGTCCTGTGAGAGCGCCACGCCGTCAATCGCCATGTCCAACTCGCCGTCGATGACCTTGCGGTACCCCTCGACGAGCATGGGGAACTCGAAGATCGCCAGCAGCACCTCGATCTTCCCGCCGGCGTTGGCCGACCCGTTCGTCCTCAAGCGTCCCTCGTTCGTCGCGCGTACACAAGCGTCCCAGCGTGCTGGGCCCGCACGATGCACTTTGCCGTCCAGGGGGCCGGTCGAGTAGGGGCCATGAGTCGCACAGGGCTTCCCCTGCGTCCGACAGAAGCCGGGACCCTTCGGCAGGGCCGTCAGGTGCCGATGGGGTCCGCGGGCAGGGTTTGTGGCACCCGGAGGTCCGCGCCCGGTCCGCAACTCGCCTGTGGGTCATTTCGCCGCTCCTGCAGCGCGGCTCCAGCCCCAGATCGGCCGAATCGTCGGAATGCCGCGCACGAGCGGGCTCGATTCCACGCACCGCCGAGTTGAGGCTGCCGATCGGACGGCCGAAGCGGACCGCTTCCCCGGTCGCATGGACGCCTGCTTCGACTCCGAGTCGACGCGCGCTTGGGGCGGCCTCCCCGGATGGGTGGTTGATCGCCCGCCCCGCGGCCGCGGCGGGCCTGCTCGACCAGGAACCCGCGGCTGCGGCAGTCATGCTGATGCGCCTCGTCGACGTGCCGACGGCCGCAGGCTGGCTCCGCGCCACCTCCGACGACAAGCGACGGTCCGAGCTTCTCACCGTGCTGATGGAGCAGGTGGGAACGCAGCGAGCCCTGGCGATCGCCGTCGAGGCGTTGGGTGAGGCCGGCGCTGTCGCAGCGCTGAACGCGACGCACCGCGTCAAGGAGCCCCGCCGATTCCCGTGGCTCGATGTGGTGGACCCGGCGGCGTTCGCCCCGGCCCTGCCCGCCATCGCCCTCGACGATGTTGCGCTGGTTCTGGCCCTTGTCGAGTCCCAGCGAGCGGCCGTGCTCCTGGGCCAGGTCCAGTCACCGGCGATCGCGGGCTGCTCGGCCGCATCGGGTCAGGTCTCGACGCATCGCCGGCCCGCGTCGCTGCTGCCGAATGGCGGCTCTGGGAGCGGCCGGCTATCGAGAACTCCGAGGGTGGCAGTCCTGTGGCCGCAGAGATCGTGCGTCACCTGTGGACGGGGGCCGTCGAGCAGGCGTTGGCGAGCTGGCGCGAGCAGTCGCCCGAGGTGTGGGCCGACGTCCGGCCAATGCTGTTCCTCTTCAAGGACATCGAACACCTCGACGACGGCGCGATGCGGACGCTGCTCCGGAACACCGATGCGAGGGATCCCGTCCTTGCTCTCCGCAACGCCGGCGGCACTGGGCCAGCTCCGCGTGAGGAGCATCGAGGAGGCGCAGGCCCGCATCGTCGATGCCGTCCGCCGGCTCCAGGCCGGCGGCGAGATCATCGTGAAGCCCTGGCCCCACCTCCTGGACGGTTGACCCGGCTTACCTTGCGGCGGTGATCCCGTCGAGGACGCGCTCGAGACCCCAGGCGAACTGCTCGCCTGAGATCCAGCCGGCGGCGACGTCGGTGGTGCGGGCGGTGATCGGGTGGGTGGCGGCATCGATGCCGGCGAACGCGGCCCGGCGGGCGGCGATGCGGGCCGGCTCGGGCGGGAGCGGCGGCCGGCCGTCGGTCTCGGCGATCTCGAGGGCCACCGAGCCCAGCATGTAGACGAAGACCAGGTACTCGCCGCGCGAGGCGGCGGTGTCGTCGAGGCCGGCATCGACCAGCGCGGCCAGCAGCCCCTCGCCCACGGCGAGCGCGTGCGCCCCGGTCATCGGTGCGGACATGAACAGCACCGCGGCGCCGGGGTGGGCGAGGAGCACGGTCCGCAGGGCCAGGCTGTACCGGACCAGGCGGGCGCGCCAGTCGGCTGCGGGGCCGTCGAGCAGGCGCAGGTCCACGCGCGAGAGCAGCGCATCGACGATCTCGCGCTCGAGCTCGGCGCGGTCCGCCACGTAGGTGTAGATCGCGTTGGGCATGACGCCGAGATCGAGGGCGACGCCGCGGATCGACAGCGCCTCCGGGCCGCCGGCGTCCACGCGGGCGATCGCTGCTGCGACCACCTGGGCGAGGTCGAGGCGGCGGCGCGGACCGCGGGCCCGAGGTCTGGGGCTTGACGACGAAGCGGGCATGCGATTACTGTACACCGTACAACAGCTGTACGGTGTACAGAGATATGGAGACACCACCGATGACGCGCTCGCAGACGTTCCTGACCGCCGGACTCCTGGTCCTCGCAGCGGTCCTCGCCAACCTCGGCTTCATCGCCCTCGGCTCGATCTTCGACTACCCGCAGGTCCTCGGTCGCCCGGCCGCCGAGATCCTCGAGGCGTTCACCGCCAACCAGGCGGCCATCTCCCTCTGGTTCGTCGTGCTTGCGGTGGGTGCCGCGCTGTTCGCGCCCGTCGCGATCCTCGTGGGCCGCCGCTCGCACGCGCCGCTGATGCGGGTGGCGGCCGTGGTGGGGATCGCGGCGGCGATCGTCCAGGTCGTGGGCCTGAGCCGCTGGCCGATCCTGGTGCCCGGGATCGCCGAGCGGTACCTCGCCGGCGATGCCGTCGCGCGAGCCGCAGCTGCCGCCGACTTCACGACCATCCACCGGGTCCTCGGCACGATCGTCGGCGAGACGCTCGGGTACGGGTTCACCGCGATGTGGACGATCCTCGTGCTCGCCGTCCTGGGCCGGTCCCTGGCCGGCCGATGGTTCATGGCGCTCGGCGTCACCTCGGCGGTCATGATCGCCACCGGCGTGCTGATCCCGCTGGGCTTCGACGCGTTCGACCTCGTCAACTTCACCGGCTACGTGCTCTGGAGCGCCTGGCTGGTGGCGTTCGCGATCGTCCTCGTGCGCTCGCTGCGGCGACCGGCGGCGCGTGTCGCCACGGCTCGGGCGGTGGCCGCCTGACCCGGACTCCGGCGCTGCAACACAGCTCTGGGTCAAATCGCTCGGGCTGCGGCGTGGCATTTCCGCCGAACCGCCCGAATCGGCGGAATGCCACGCTCGCCGGCCCTCGATCTCAGTCACCGCTGAGTTGCAGGCCTCTCGTTCCCCGCGCCTCCGGCCCCGCTGCTCCCCAACGCAGTACCTGGAGTCCGAGTCCCGTTTCGCCCGCCGGCGTTCCTTCAGCGCTGAGGCGTGACCCACGGTGCATTCGGGAACAGGGCCCGCACGCGGAAGGCGAGATCCAGGGGGTCCAGCGGTACCCCGAGGGCGAGGTCGGCGCCGGCGCGGAGCCCGTCGAGGAGCGACAGCTCGGACGCGCTGTTGATCATGATCGGAAGCGGTTCGCTCCCTGCGCGAGCCTGCGCCGTCCGGAGCTCCGTGATCAGCTCAGGGCCGGTGAGGCCGGGCATGTTGCCGTTGACGATCAGCAGATCGAAGGCCGGGTCGTCCACGCAGCGGGCCAGGCCCGCGCGCGGGTCGGTGAAGCACTCGATCATGATCCGGCGGACGCTGGAGACCCATGAGTCGCGGTCGGTCGTGGCTCCGACCCTGCGGGGCAGAGTGCGCCGCCGCAACGACCCATCCAGGTGATGTGCGTCAGGCTCCTCCCCGGCCGCCCCTGCTCGTCCCACGAGCAAGCGGGCGCGTCCGATTGCGTTTTCGGGCGCCCTGTGAGCAGGTCAGCACAGTCTCGCCACGAGACGGGGCTACCTGGGCCGCGTCGCGACCCTTCTGACCCGTCCGAGCGCCCGCAGGCTCGCAAGGCGACCAGCGCCGCCGCGCGCGATGCGGCTCAGCCGCGCCGCAGACCGAACACCGTGAGCCCGAGCGACGGCACCTCTCGGGTGCCCGCGATCTCGAACCCCAAGTGCTCGTACAGCCCGACGTTGGACGGATTCTGGGTCTCGGCCCACGCGGGCCCCTGGACGTCGAGGACCGGCCGGACCAGTGCTCCGCCGAGGCCGCGGCCCTGCGCTTCCGGCCGCACGCCGAGGAAGTAGAGGTGCGCCCGGCCGGCGGCGCCGTGCGCCTTCTGCAGCTGCTCGATGCCGGCCTGGAGGTCCCACGCCCGCGCCAGCGCCCTTGCCCACGGCAGCAGCCGAGCCTGTCCGATCGCCACCTCGAGCGTCCCGCGCACGGACCGTCGTGGGTCGCCCGGCAGATGCCAGACCGCCACGCCGTCGAGGGGCGAGCCAACCCCCGAGACCCGCCCGCGTCGGATGTCGCCCGCGAGGATCGCCCGGAAGAGCGGACGCGACGCCCGCGCCCGCCCACCAGCCTCCGGGAACAGCGCGGTGAGCATCGGGTCCGCGAAGAACGCCGACGCCAGCACGTCGGCCGCCACCTCGAGATCGCCCGGGCCGAGGACGCGGACGGTCATCGCGGGGTCGAGGCGGCCTATCGCCGCCGAGACGACGGTCGTCCGCCCTGCTTCCCGCCCGCTTCCGCCCGCGTCCCGAACGTCTCGAGCAGGTGTGCCGTGGCGGCGATCGCCGCCCGGTAGAGCCCGTGCTGCCCGTGCTGGAAGAGGGTGAGGTCGAGATGGCGGACGGCGTCCATCGCCGGGACCACGACCACGGCCCGCACGAAGGTCTGCGTCTTGTCGGTGTGCGCCGCGAGCGCGAGCCCCACGTCGGCGCCGGTCTCCTTGGCGGCGTGGTGGGCCATCACCTCGATGGGCGCCGCCTCCACGTCGCCGTCCCAGTCGCCCAGCCCGTGGACGGTGAAGCGGACGACCTGTGGGACTTCGGCCAGCAGCGCGGCGAGCGTGCCGCCCGTGCCTGCCTCGACGGTCGCGATCCGGACCCCTGCGGCTTCGGCCGCGACGCGAACGAGGTCCGGCCAGCCGGTCTCGTCCTCGGCCCAGACGTACTGGTGCAGGTGGGCGCGGACGCCCTCCTCCGCCTCGGCGAGGATCTCCTCCGCCGGCCGTCCATCGGCGCCCGGGACCGCGGTGAGCTTCACGTCGAGCCAGTCGGAACGTGCATACGTGGCGACGATCGGGTTCGCGGCCCGGAGCATCGCATCGCCCAACTGCTCCGCAACCAGCGACTCGCCGATCCCGTAGAGCCGCAGCACCTTGGAGATGCGGCCCGCCCCGACGCCCCGCTCCACGAGCCGCGGCCACGCGCGGTCGTGCCACATCGGGCGCATCTCGCGCGGCGGTCCCGGCAGCAGGATCACGACCCGGCCGTCCGGGCGGTCCACCCACCAGCCTGGTGCCGTGCCGTTGGGATTGGGCAGGGCGGCGGCGGACGGGATCAGCCAGGCCTGCTTGAGGTTCACGTCCGCGAAGCGCATGCCCCGCCGCTCGAACAGCGAGCGCAGCCACGTCTCCTGCTCGGCATCGACGGCCACCTCCTCGCCCACGGCCGCGGCGATCGCCTCGCGTGTGAGGTCGTCGGGTGTGGGCCCGAGGCCACCCGTGGTGACCACGAGGTCCACCGACTCGAGCGCCGAGCGGAACGCCGCCGTCACGACCTCGAGGTCATCGGGGAGGGGGGTCTGGTCGCCGTGAAACCAGAAGCCGGTCTGGTGGGACGCGATCGGCCAGTCGGCGGGAGTCCGCGAGAAGGCCTCATCGACCGCGAAGAGCGCCAGCGCG
>JBAXFC010000061.1:0-11920 GCA_037140135.1 Chloroflexota bacterium | reverse complement strand
GCGTTCACCGCGCTCGTGACCCCGTTCACCGCCGACGGCGCCTTCGACGAGGACGCCTACCGCCGCCTCTGCGCCTGGCAGGTCGCCTCCGGGATCGACGGCCTCGTTCCGGTGGGCACCACGGGCGAGTCGCCCACGCTGTCGCCCGCCGAGCGCGACGCCTGCATCCGGATCGCCGTCGAGACCGTGGCCGCCCGCCCGTCCCGCCAGCGGATCCCGGTCATCGCCGGCACCGGCTCCAACGACACCCGCAGCTCCATCGAGGCCACCCAGCGGGCTGCCACCCTCGGCGCGGACGCCGCGCTCATCGTCACGCCGTACTACAACCGCCCCGACCAGCGCATGCTCGAGGCCCACTTCCGCGCGATCGCCGACGAGGGCGGCCTGCCGATCGTGGTCTACAACGTCCCCGGCCGCACCGGCGCCAACGTCGAGGCCGACACCTTCCTGCGCCTGGCCGAGCACCCCCGCGTGGTCGCGGTCAAAGAGGCCAGCGCCAACATCGAGCAGCTCGCGGTCATCTGCCGCGACCGGCCGCGCGACGTGGCCGTCCTCTCCGGCGATGACGCGGCGACGCTCGCCATCCTCGCGATGGGCGGCGACGGCGTGATCTCCGTGGCGAGCAACCAGGTCCCGGGCGAGATGAGCGCCCTCGTGCACGCGTGGCACGCCGGCGACGTCGCAGAGACCCAGCGCATCCACAACCGGCTCCTGCCACTGATGCGCGCCAACTTCCAGGGCGCCCCCAACCCGGTCCCGGTGAAAGCCGGCATGCTCGCGATGGGCCTGCTCGACGACG
This sequence comes from Chloroflexota bacterium, assembly GCA_037140135.1. Lineage (GTDB taxonomy): Bacteria > Chloroflexota > Limnocylindria > Limnocylindrales > CSP1-4 > CAIXZV01. The sequence goes on along the minus strand of JBAXFC010000061.1, from coordinate 11,121 downwards.
ACACGCTGCGCCAGCCCATGCTCCCGCTCGCCGACGGGCCGCGCGAGCGCCTCACCGGCATCCTGCGCACGCTGGGGCTGCTCCCGGTCGAGACGCTCGGGATCGATGACGAGACGGTTGAGGACGAGACGGTTGAGGACGAGGCGGTCGAAGAGGTGGCGGCGTGACGGCGGAGACAACGTCGGACACGGCGATCGGCTCGTCGATCCTCGACGAGCTCGACGCGGGCACCCGGCGCGCCGCGGTCCCGGACGCCACGGCGCCCGGTGGCTGGCGCGCCGACCCCGAGGTCAAGGCGGCGATCCTCGCCTGCTTCCGCGATCGCACGACGACCACCTGGGACCTCGACGGGACGTTCACGTTCCGTGACCGGGTGGGGCTGCCGGTGAAGGACCTCGCGTCGTCCGCGGGCGCGCTTGGTGCCCTCGAGGCCGGCCGGCCGTGGCGCGTCGTGCCGGGCGGGACCTCCGTCCGCGCGGGCGTCTACCTCGCGCCCGGCGTCGTGATCATGCCGCCCTCGTTCGTGAACGTCGGGGCGTGGATCGGCGAGGACACGATGGTGGACTCGCACGTGCTCGTGGGCTCGTGCGCCCAGATCGGCGCGCGCGTGCACCTCTCCGCGGGCGTCTCGATCGGCGGGGTGCTGGAGCCGGCCGGTGCGCGACCGGTGATCGTGGAGGACGACGCCTTCGTGGGCGCCGGCTCCTCGCTCCTCGAGGGGGTCCTGGTCGGCTCGGGGGCCGTCATCGGCGCCGGGGTCGTGCTCACGGGCACGTCGCGCCTCTACGACCTCGTCCGCGAGCGGGTCATCACCGGTACCGTGGACGCGCCGCTGGCGATCCCGCCGGGCGCCGTCGTGGTGCCGGGGTCGCGGTCGCTGGGCGGCGGGTTCGCTGCCGAGCACGGCCTGTCGGCCTCGGTGGCGCTGCTGGTCAAGGACCGCGATGCCGGGACGAACGCCCGGGTCGCGCTGGAGGACGCGCTTCGATGAGTCTCGTCCGGGAGCCCTCGCCGAGCGCCGTGGCGCGGGACGGCCGCGTGGCCGGCCTCGATCCCGCGGAGCTCGCCGCGCGCTTCGGCACGCCCTCGTACGTGTACGACCTCGACGTGGTCACGCGCCAGGTCGCGGCGTTGCGGGCGGCGCTCCCGGAGGCGTTCGACCTGGCCTACGCGGTCAAGGCGAACCCCAACCTCGCGGTGCTGCGGCACCTGGGCTCGCTTGGCCTGGGCGCGGACGTGGCCTCTGGCGGGGAGCTGCGCCACACGGCGCGCGCGGGGATCTCGGCGGACCGGGTCGTGTTCACGGGCCCCGGCAAGCGGGACGAGGAGCTCATCGCGGCCGTCGAGGCCGGGGTCCGGGTGGTCACCGTGGAGTCGGTGGGGGAGCTGCGGCGGCTTGCATCGATCGCGGGCGCCTGGGGCCGACGCCAGCCGGTGCTCCTGCGCGCGGCCATGCCGGACGCCGCCCGCCACGAGCGGATCCGGATCATCGGCGACGAGGGCGCGGGCAAGTTCGGCATGGAGGGCGGTGACCTCCGGATCGCGGCCGCCGAGGCGGTGGCGTCCCCCTGGCTGGAGCCGTGGGGCCTGCACGCGTTCGGGGCGTCCAACCTGCTCGATGCGGCCGCGCTCGCGGAGCACATCGAGGCCACGGTGGCCGCGGCGGCCGAGCTGGCGGCCGAGGCCGGGTTCGAGCCCCGGCTGGTCGATTGCGGCGGCGGCCTTGGCATCCCGTACGCGGACGATGAGGCGGGGCTGGACCTCGGGCTGCTGCGGTCGCTGCTGGCGTCGGTGGCCGCGCGCCTGGCGTCCGATCCTCTGACCGCTGGCGCCCGCCTCCTCCTGGAGCCCGGCCGCTTCCTCGTCGGCCCCGCCGGCGCTTACGTCACCCGTGTCACCGATCGCAAGCGCGTCGGCGGCCGCGAGGTGGCGATCCTCGACGGCGGCATCCACCACGTCCTGCGCCCCGCGCTCGTGGGCCAGGAGCATCGCGTGCGCGTGCTCACCGGCGCGGCGTCAGTACCCGGGGCGCCCGTCGGACTGCCCGTCACCTTCGCCGGCCCGCTCTGCTCCGGCCTCGATGTCCTCGCCCAGTCGGCGGCCGTGGCGGCCCCCTCGGTCGGCGACCTGGTCGCCGTCCTGGACGTCGGCGCCTACGGGGCCACCGAGTCGATGCCGTTCTTCCTCTCCCACGCGCTCCCCGCCGAGATCGCCGTCCGCGCCGGCGACGCGTGGCTCGCCCGCCCTCGCGTCGACCCCGACACCTGGCTCGAGTGGCAGACGGGGGAGCCGCCCGCCCGTTGACTCGGTACGGCCCAGCCCGTGCCCGCTCTCGCCGTCGTCGTTCACGGTCCACGGCTTCTGCGCCAATCTGTCCGCTGACGCAGCACATCCGGTAATACCTTGACGTTTTACCGCCAGTGGTAATGCTTCACACCCTTGCCGAGGTGCCCCGTGCGATACCGACTGGGCGGCGCGCTCATCCTGGTCGTCGCCGCTTGCCTCGCCGCCTGCTCGCCGGGGCCGTCGGTCTACACGACGGTCCTCAACGACGGCCGGTCGCAGGTGACCGTCACGCTGACCGATGCGACCGGCAAGGTCAGGTCCATCGACTTCGTCCGGCCAGTCCCGGACTGGGCGTTCCAGCCCCATCCCGGACAGTTCCCAACCACGAATGACGGCCCGAACACCGTGTGGACAACTTGGGTTGGCGGGCTCTGCCCCACCGACGTGCACATCCGGGCGCAATCGAGCGCTGACGGCATCGATCTCGAGCTCGATCCCGGGAAGAAGTGCGACAGCGACGTCGGCAAGGTGCGGGTGCTGGCGATCCACTTCACCGAGGCGGTTCCCGCCGAGTCCGTTCGCGTCTTGGAGACCGCAGCTCCCTAGCCCGCGTCGAGCGCCTCGCGCATGAGGGCGAACGCCCGGGCGTGGTCGCCGGTCTCGGCGAGGAGCTCGGCCAGGTCGCGGTTCGCGTCGCGGATGAGCCCCGGTGACCCCGTGGCCCGCGCACGCTCGGCGGCCTGCTCGGCGTAGGGGAGCGCGTCCGCCGGTGACCCCGAGGCCCCCGCGATCCGCGCGAGCGTCCGCAGCGCGCTGATGGCGGCCTTGTCGTTGTGCGTCTCCTCGGCGAGGATCAGTGACCGCTCGGCGAGGGCGCGGGCGGCCGGCAGCTCGCCCGCCGAGCGCTCCACCTGCGCCTGGGTCTCGGTCACGTGGGCCAGCCAGCGGTGGTCGCCCATCGACTCGAAGTGGGCCGCCGAGCTCGCCGCCATCGACCGGGCGCGCTCGGTGTTGCCGACCGCGAGGTAGGAGAGCGCGAGGTCGTTCTCAAGCGCCCCGACCCCGAGCTCGAAGCCCGCGGCCCGGTACAGCGCGAGGCCAGCGGTCCCGGTCCGCAGCGCCGCCTCGATGTCGCCGGTCTCGCGATAGTTGTACGACAGGTCGTAGAGGTACGCGGCCCGCCGGTGGTCGTCGAGCGCCGCCGCGATGCTCCTGATCTCCTCGAGGTAGGCGAGCGCCACCGGGTGCCGTCCGTCCCGGGCCGCCGCGCTCGCGAGCGACATCAGGATCCGCGCCTCGAAGTCGGGCTCGACCCTGAGACCGCCGCGGACGGTCGCAAGGAGGTCCCGCAGGATCCCCTCCGCCTCCGCCCCGTTGCCCACGAGGAACTGGGCGCCCGCAAGCCAGTACCGGGCGATCGCCCCGTCAGCGGATGCCCCGGCGGCGCCGAACAGCTGCACCGATTCGGATGCCGCCGCGACCGCCTCCTGCGGGCGGTCAAGGCAGACCAGGGCCTCCGCGAGGCCGCAGAGCATCCTTGCCCGCGCCCGCGCATCGTGGTCCGCGTCGAGCAGGGCCCGGTAGCCGTCCACGGCCTCCTGGTACCTGCCGCTCGCGAGCGCGACGTCCACGTCGAGCTGGCGCAGGCGGTCGGGCTCGGGGTCGAGGAACCGCCCGACCGGCACGCCCAGGCGCTCCGCGATGAAGTTGAGCGCCGCCATCGAGGGCTTGCTCTGCCCGTTCTCGAGGGCGCTGATATAGCCCTTGGTGTAGCGGCCGTCCGCCACCTGGGTCTGGGTGAGCCCGGCCGCGAGGCGGGTCTGGCGGATCCGCTCGCCGATGCGCGAGGCGAGGGCGCTGTCGTCCACGACGATGCGGCGACGCGTCCCGGTCGCGACGCGGGTGGTGCGGGCAGGGCGCTCTTCCATGGCCCGAATTCTACTCGGGGGTCACAAACGGATTGACCCCGTCCACGAGGTCGCCCACCTCCACCTCGAGGCGCGCGGCGAACAGCCACAGGACCTTGAGCGAAGGAGCGCAGCGCCCGTGCTCGACCGCGGACACGTACGCCCGCGTGTACGGGTCGCCGAGCTCGGCCTGCGTGAGACCGGCCGCCAGCCGGTGCCGGCGGACCCGGCGCCCGATCTCCGCAGCGGACGAGCGGCGCTGCTGGGGTGTAGGTTGCAAAATACTTGACATACGTCCTCACCCAACGCTAGCATCGCTCTCGCCGCGGCGCCAGCGTGGCGAGCAAGGGGGCAACCGGGTGGCACTCCAGCAGGAGTTCCATACAGGTGTTCTCGCTCGCTCGCGCCCGGCGCTCCGCCGCCGTCGCATGGGTCCTCGGGACCGTGCTCGCTGTTCTCTCCGCGTCCATGGTGCTCGCAGATGGAGGATGGCCACCGATTCCGCGCTGACATTCCCCCGTCTCTACCCTGGCCAGGGCCGCGTCAATGCGGCCACCCTCACGTTCCACCCGAACTCCCTTTGCGTTTCATCGTGCGTCCCAACCAGGCACGGAGCGGCTGGCGCCAGCTCCGTGCCACCCAAACACACAGTATGTAAATACAGGACACACGACCTGCCGCAGCGGGCCGTCCGGCCGTACGGCGACTGCTGGCGTCACCCTAGCCTCGACCGCACGACGGGTCCTGCCGGCAGGAGGCCGACTGGAACCGCGTCGTGGGGAGGATCCATGGCAGGAGCACCGGCCGAGCGCACCCCTGGTGGGGCGGCATTCGAAGGTCACACCCGTCCGATGCGGCCGCGGTCCGCGGCGGTGCCCTCGGGCGGGAGTCGGACCGTTGAAGTCGCCATCCGCGCTCGGTATCGGGCACCGCTTCGAGACCTGTTCGGCATCGGCTTGGCCGGGGCAGTCCTCGTTGCCGGACTCGCGATGGTCCGCGGACCACTTGTCCCAGCGCCCGTCCGGGCGGGCGGGGCGAGCCTCGCGATCAGCCTGCCGTCGGCCGCCAGCGCGCTCGCCGCCGCGACTGCCAAGGGCGGCTCCGGCTTCAGCTACACCGTTGTCTCGCGTTCGACCGTCTACGCCAAGGCCGGTGGTCCCTTGATCGAGGTTCCTGATCCAGCCGATCCGTACAAGGTCGGGGGCACGGCCACCTCGTACTACGCGGGTGCCTCGATCGAGCGGGGGATCGCCACGCCCGAGGGCACGTGGCTCGAGATGCGTGGCGGTCCAGCGACCGTGGACGCCGCACCCGACTTCGCCAAGTCCCCGATCACGCTGTCCGCCCTGCGCAAAGGCGGCGTGACCTGGCGCAACGATGGCGAGGGGTGGTACGTGACGGATGCTCCGCCAGGGATCGGCCTCGACATCGCGAGCCTCGCCCTCCTGCCCCGCATGCTGGCCGACGCCACCGCGATCAGCGCGCCGAAGGCCGCAACGCTCAACGGCAAGTCCGCGGCCACGGTCACCGCCACCGCGGTGCTCGCGGACCTGCCGGGGATCATGGCCGTGGATGCCGCGCCGTTCTCCGAGCTCGCTGGTCCGGTGGACCTCACCTTCGACGCGCAGGGCCGCCTCGGCGCGATCCATGCCCGGGTCCGCAACACCCGGGTCACCACCTTCGACCTGATCGTCGACGTCACGATCACCCTGGACTTCATCACGCCGCCGGGGCCGCTGCCGGACCCGGTGCCAGTCGCGCCATCACCCACGCCGGCCGTCGAGCAGTAGGACAGGGGGACCAGCTGATGACGCACGCACCCCGCATCCTGCCGCGCCTTCGCGTGGCCGCCCTCACGGTGGTCATGACGGCCACCCTCTTCACCGTCAACGCGGCGCCGGTCAGTCGGCCGCTATCGGACGCTGACAACCACCGGGCGAGCGCGCCGCTTCCGTTCGGCCTCGGGCCGCAGCCAGCTGACGCGAACTACTGCGCGTCCGGCCCCGCATTCACGGGGTGGCTTACCCAGCAGCTGGTCAACTCGGGCACGCCGTCCACGGCGGGCTACATCAACAACTCGACCGTGTATGGCTACATCAGCAGCGTCGGGTCGGCCTGGTCATGCACCCTCTACAGGCGGTACTCCGGGATTGCCTGGAACACGACCAGCACCCTCGGCATGTTCGACTATGGGACGATCATCAACTCGACGAGCGTGTCCTGCAACTGGGCAGTCGGCTCGACGGACTACCTCAAGGCCAACGGTACCCAGGTCTGCCCGTCCACCGACACCTCCAACGTGCTCGCCGTCCAGTTGACGGCACAACGGGTCTACCAGAACGACGTCAACCACGACACGCCCGGCGACTTCAGCTTCGTCCACTCCGACTGCGACACCACGCCTTACTACGGCGCCGAGGCGACAGGCCCGGTGACGCCCTTCATCGAGTCGCGTGCCGTGTCGTTCAGCACCAGCATCGGGGGAAACCGTCCCGGTTCCAACTGCGACGCGATCGACCTCGACGGCACTGGCACCGGCCAGACCGTCACTTACGATGCGACTGCGCCGAGCGCGACGATCAACCAGGCGACCGGCCAGGCCGATCCCAGCAACGCGAGTCCGGTCAACTTCACCCTGAGCTTCAGCGAGCCGATCACGGGTCTCACAGGTTCCGACATCACGATCGGCGGGACGGCCCCCGGCACGAAGGCCGCCACGATCAGCGGCACCGGCCCCTACGCCGTCGCGATCAGCGGCATGACCGGTCCCGGAACGGTGACGGCAGCTCTCGCCGCGGGCAAGGTCACCGACCTCGCGAGCAATGCGAACACGGCCGCAACCAGCACCGACAATGGCGTCACCTACGACGCGGTCGCGCCGACCGCGACGATTCTCGCGCCGACAGCCAACCAGCCGGTCGGGGGTGATGTGTCGATCACCGGGACCGCGACCGACGCGGGCTCCTTCAAGGACTACCTGATCGACGTAGGCGCTGGTCTCTCGCCGAGCTCGTGGACCCGGATCGGCAGCTATGCAAGCCCGGTCGCGAACGGGCCCCTGGCGACGTGGTCGACCGCTGACCTCAGCGGCGTCTACACCCTGCGGCTCACGGTCGAGGACAACGCTGGCAACACGCCCGCAGTCGACACTCACGTGGTCTTCGTGGACAACACGCGCTTGGGCGAGGAGGGCTCCCGCACCCGGGTGCCCTTCGATCTCGGAGGCGGCTGGTCGCTCGGCGTCGGTGTCGAGCATGGCGATGCTTCGCTTGCCCGCGAGCTGTTCTCGCTGCCCTCGTATGGACCGCAGGAGTCCCTGTCCCTGCACTACAGCTCGGCCGACACCGCCACCGGGGCCTTCGGGACAGGCTGGAGCAGCAACCTCACCCAGTACCTCTCGTTCGAGTCCGGCTTCGTGGTCTGGCACCGCGATGATGGCGGCCGGGTCCCGTTCGGACAGGTCGCCGGCATCTGGACGCCGCTCGCGGGCAGCTTTGAGACACTATCCGCAGGGACCGGCGGCGATGCGGGCCGGTACATCGTCACGCTCAAGGACCAGACGAGGCTCGTCTTCGAGGACGCAGGAGCAGGGCGCCTCCTCCGGATCGACAACCGGTTCGGCAAGTGCCTGACCATTACCTGGGGCACGCCCACCACGACCGTGACCGACGGCACTGGCCGAACGACCACCCTGACCTTCTCCGGCGCGCAGGTCCAGACAGTGCTCGATGGCGCCGGGCGTACCTGGACCTTCGGCTATGCCGTCAACGACCTCACCACGATCACCGAGCCCGATCCCGACGACCTCCGGCCCTGGGGTGGCGCGAACGGGCCCCTGGCCTCGCCGGTCACGGCCATCGGCCACCCCGTCAACGGGCTCACGGTCACCCGTCACCGGCGCACCGCGACGGGCGGCGACGACACGATCGTCTGGACCGTCGGCTTCACCGCCGGCACGACGACGGTCCGCGACCCCCTGCACGTGGCCGCCAACCAGGTCACGTACGCCACGGGCAGCGCCACCTCCCGCCAGCTCGTCACCGACGTTTCGCCGCCAACATACGCGGACACGACCTACACGCTTGACGCACTTGGCCGGACCACGAGCATTCTCGACCCACTGCTCAAGACCACGGCCATGCACTGGAACCCCGACTCGACGCTGGACTGGGTCACCGACCCCAACGGCACCAAGACGGCGTACACCTACACGCCCGACGGCCGCGGCAACACCGCCACCGAGACAGCTGACGCTACCGGCGCCGCGGTCGTCACCAAGTACGACTACAACGGCTCCAACGACGTGACCAAGACCTATGTCGCGTACGGCAGCCCGGACGAGGTCGACTCCACCCAGACCTTCGACACGGCGGGCACCGGTGGCACACCCGGGCACCTCCAGATTGTCACGCAGAACTCGTCGGATCCCGATCCCGCCAAGCGCCAGGTCACGACGTATGCCTACACCGCGAACGACCAGGTCCTGGCGGAGCGCGACCCGAAGCTGGTTCTGACTACGCACGCATATGACCTGTATGGCAACGAGACCCAGTCCGTCGCCAACTGCACCGATGCCGTGCCGCCCACGAACTGGTGGCAGTGCACCGGCACCGGCACGCCTGACGCTGCGACCAACGTGAGCACCACGACCACGTTTGCCGCGGGCTCGATGGCCGCCAAGCTCGGCCTGCCCGCCAGCACCACGACCGTGCTCACCGGTCGGACCACGGCGTTGGTCTATGACGTCCTCGGGCGCACGACCTCGGAGACGCCCCCTGAGGGCCAGACCACCCACGAGTGGGACGAGCTCGGGAACGAGATCCGCACGACCCCGCCGGGGCTCGCCGCCACCACGAGGATCCTCGATCTCGCCGGCAACGTGATCACCGAGGCTGCGCCGCTGCGCACGACGACCACCGAGTACGACGCGACCGGCGCTGTCACGAAGAGCACGGTCGCCAACGATTCCGTCAGCCGCACGTACGACGGGGCGGGGCAGCTCCTGACCGAGACCATCGATCCGGGGGCTTCGCCCCACCTCAACCTCACGACGTCCCATGCGTACGATGCGGCTGGCCGCGAGATCGCCGTCCGGGACCCCGCCGGCACCGTGCGCCGGACCTTCTTCGACGCCCAGGGCCGGGTCGCGAAGGCGGTCGAGAACTGCACCAATGTCGGCACGACGATCCTCGGCGATCCAGCCTGGAAGGCGTGCACGGGCGCTGGAACCAATGACGCGACCTGGAACCTGACCACGACCTTCGGATACGACGCCCGTGGCAACAAGACCAGCGAGTTCGTCCGCCACATCGGGACCGACGGCCTCACCACGACCTGGACCTACAACGACCTCGACCAGCTTACGAAGCAGGTCGACAACGACGTCGCCACGCCCACCCTGCCGACCGAGGATGTGACCACGGAGTACGCGTACGACGCGAATGGTCGCCAGGTCGCGGTCCGGTCGCCCTCGCCCGCTGGGGGCACGACCGTCACCCGCACCCTGTACGACAGCCTTGGACGCGTCACCTCGACCATCGCCGACTGCATCGACACCAGTCCGCCCGCGAACTGGTGGGAGTGCACGGGCTCGGCCCCGAAGACAACCGCAGTCAACGTCACAGCGACGTTCACCTACGATGCCGATGGCCACCGGCTCTCGGTGACCGGCCCGAGCCCTGCGGCCACGGACGGGTCCGACGCGCCCACCGTCACCACCCGCAACGCGTATGACGCCGCTGGGCGCCTGTGCCGCGTGCTCGAGAACGCGACCGTGGACCTCGATGGCAGCGACCGGTGCACGAGGCCGATCACCGGAACCGCGACGACGAACGTGTCGACGCTCTACTCGTACGACCCGCGTGGCAACCTCGCCACCATGATCGACGGCCGCGGCAACCCCACCTTGTACGGCTATGACGTCCGCGGCCGGATGATCAAGCTCGACCAGCCGGGTGTCGCCACGGACCTCGTCTGGGCGTACAACGACAGCGCCCGTACGAAGACGCAGACGAACCGCTCGACAGGGTCGGTCACCTGGACCTCCGACGCCGCGGGCCGCGTGATCTCGCGCGCCTACCAGGACGCGTCGGGCACGGCGCGGACCACAACCTACGGGTACGACTCCGCGGGCACCCTGGCTACCGCGTCCGACGCCGGGAGCGCGATCACTGTCACCAGCGACCGGCTGGGCCGCCCCGTGACCGTGACTGTCGCCTCCGACACGGCCGCCGCCACCACCTATGGGTACAGCTTCACGGCACCCACGAGGACCGACGCCAGCGGCACCACCACGATGGCCCTCGACATGGCGGGCCGGATCACCTCGATCACGGATCCCGTCCACGCGAGCCCCTTCACCTGGACCTACGGCGCGGCCGGCCAGGTGACGAGCGCGGTCATGCCCACCACGCCCTCACTCACGACCACGAGCACCTATGACGCCCTGGGCCGGCTGCTCACGAAGGTGACCGGTACACGAGCCGCCTACACCGAGAGCTACAACCGCGCGGGCAACCGCCTGTCCGAGACCAGCACCATCACCGGCGATCCCGCCAACGGGACCGCGGCCACGACGTGGGACCCGCTCGACCGCCTGGCGGGCTATGTCCTGCCAGGCATCCGCACCCTGGGTGCCACCTTCGACGCCGTGCCCGACCGCACGGACCTCACCACCGACGGGACCCCCGTCAGCACGGTGTTCGACCTCGCCAACCGGCCCACCAGCGGGGGCTACGGCTACGATGCCGACGGCCGGATGACCACGAGAGCGGGCACCGCGGGCACCACGTTCGCGTACGACAGCCTGGGCCGGCTCGCCAGTGTTCGCCAGGACCCCGGCAACACGCCGGTCGCCGCCTACGCCTACGACGCCCTCGACCGCCTGCTCACGGTCACCCGGCCCTCCCAGGCCACCCTGCGCTTCCGC
>JBAXFC010000060.1:0-11932 GCA_037140135.1 Chloroflexota bacterium | reverse complement strand
TGCCGGGATCGAGCGCTGAGACGTTGATCGCGACCACGAGCGGCGCGGCGCCGATGGTGTCGAGGTCCGCGGTGGACCCGAAGAGGGTCAGCGTCACATGCAGATCCGAGAGGTCGTACAGGAAGCCGTCGCGCATCCCGTCGAGACGGATGCCGGCCACGAAGGAGCGGGTCTCGGTGACCGGCTCGATGGTCACGGTGACCGTCACCGTGACCACGCCGACCCCCGCCACTCCGCTGGGGAGGGCGAGCGCCACGTCCGCGGTGATGTTGCGGGTGGCCCCCGAGACCGCGACCGGCGCCGTGTCGGCCGACACGAGCGCCGCGAGCTGGTCGGCGTCGCCCATGACCGAGATCACCGACGGGCTGACGGCAATCGCAGACACGCGGAACCCCGCGCCGGGCGTGCCGGTGACGATCGGATTGACCGGGACCGTCCGGGTCTCCTTGTTGGTGTAGACGGGGAGGTTCACGTGGACGTCGGCCGGGTTGAGCTCGATCCCGGTCACAACCTGACCCGCCGCGTCAAGGGCGTCGGGGCCGAAGTCCCGGTCGACGTCGAGGCCGCTGGCATCGATCGGGACGTTGACGCGCAGCATCGTGACGCGATTGACGGCGGCCGACGGGCCGGAGATCGTGACCTCCGAAGGCGTGATTGTGATGTCACCCACCTCGAGGCCCGGCGGCGGTGGCGCCTCGACCACGGTCACAGCCATCGTCTTGGAGGCGGACTGGTCGAGCACGACCTGGATCGTGCGCGGCCGCACCTCGAGGATCATGACCCGTGGATCGGTCGCCGTCACGATCACGCGCAGGTTGACGGGGTTGCCATCGGGCGTGACGTTGGTGAGGTCAACGGTGGCCCGGAAGTCGTCGGTCCGCAGTCGGCCGAGATCGGCGGGGGCGATGTACCGGATCTGTTCGACGTCGCGGAGCTGGTTGGTGATCACCGTGTCGGACGGCTGGTTGACCGGCGTGATCGCGATCGGGCCGGCGGTGGTGTTGCTGTCCTGGGTCGCCACCAGCCCCACGTAGAGCAGGGCTGCGAGGATGATGGCCGCCATCTTGAGGGGCCAGTTGTGGACGATGAACCCGCCCACTCGCCCCGCACCACGACGGAGGTTCACGAGGCAGCCCCCCCGTCGCGCGTCTCGGCGGGCATGGGTGTTGCGGCGGACTCGGGCGTCGCCGCAGGCACGGTTGTTGTGGCGGGCTCGGCGCGAGGCGTCCGGCGGCGCGAGATCCGGAGCCGCCCCCGGGCGCCGGCGACACCGCGCTCACGGGTGAAGCGGCCGGGGGCGACCGGGGACTGGAGCAGCGACACGAGTGCCCGCTCGAGCTGTGCCTCGGTGGGGACACGGACGATCCTCGCCCGCTCCACCACGCTCATCTGGCCGTTCTCCTCGGACACGACGACGGCGACCGCATCCGTCTCCTCGGTGATCCCGAGGGCGGCCCGATGGCGCGTGCCGAAGCGCTCCGAGAGCTGCATGCCGGTGAGCGGGAGGAGCGCGGCGGCAGCCAGGATGCCGTCGCCGCGGATGATCACCGCACCGTCATGGAGCTCCGTGCGGGGCATGAAGATCGTGCACAGGAGCTCGTGGGAGAGGTCCGCGTGGAGCATGATCCCGGACTCCGCGATCTCCTCGAGGCCGGTCTCGCGCTCGACGACGATCAACGCTCCGTGACCGGCCGCGGACATGAGGCCCGCGGCACGGGCCACCTCCGCCGCGACGTGGTCGATCTCGCGCTGGGCCGTCGGCGCGAACAGCCGCCCCACGGCACCCACGCGGCCGATCCGCTCGAGGGCCCGGCGCAGCTCCGGCTGGAAGACCACGACCAGCGCGAACAGGCCGACGACCGCGCCCGCCTGCAGGATCTGGGTGAAGAGGCGCAGCTCGAGGAACTGGGCGAGGGCGTAGATCCCGAGAAGCACGGAGACGCCGATCACGAGCGTGACGGCCCGGGTGCCGCGGATCAGGCTGAACAGCCAGTAGATGAAGACCGCGGTGATGCCGATGTCGAGCAGCGTCGTCAGCGTGATCTGCCGGGCGAGCGACTCGAGTAGCTGGAGCATCAGTTGGCCAGTCTACCAACCGCGGCCACGGCAGAACGGGCGGCCGGATCCACCGCCGCCACGGGCGCCGCGCGCCGGCTCACCCGCGCTCGGTCCGGACGATCCGGATCCACTCGAGACCGGCGGGGTCATTGCCGAGCCCGACCAGGCGCTCGAGCAGGTCGAGCTTCTCCGTGGCCAGCGCCGTCCAGCCGCGGTCGTCGAAGAGCTGGACGAGGGCCAGGTGCAGGCCGACGTCGTCCGGGTCGATCGAGAGGGCCTCGTAGCAGGCGTCGATGGCGGCGTTCTCGTGACCCGCGCGCAGGTAGGCGGCTGCAAGATCGAGGAAGCGCGCGGGCGCCGAGGGATCGCCCGAGTCGAGGGTCATCTCCGCGTCGCGGGCCATAGCCTCGAGATCCACCACGTCGGCGAGCGGGCGGACGAGGACGGACAGCACGCGCCGCCGGACCGGCGTCGGCTCGGGTTGCCGGACCGGCTCCGGCACTGCAGCAGGCCCTGGTGCCGCGGCAGGTTCGGGCCCGGATCCCGGCTCGGCCTCGGGTCCCGGACGCCGGCTCGGCGTGGGCGGCCGGTCCGGTCCCGGACGCCGGCTCGCCCCGCACGTCGGGCACCGGCCCCGCGCCGTCGACCACCCTGGCCTGCACCTCGGACGGCGGCTCGCCAGCCGGGGGTTCGTCGTCAGCGGCTGAGACGTCGGCCGCCTCGCCCACCATGACCGGCACGGCGTCCCCCTCCAGGACGCGCAGCGCCCGCTCGAGGGCGAGGCGACCGGGCTCGCCGGGCTCGGAGCGCCGCAGGCGCTCGATCAGCCGCTCCAGCGTCCGCCGCCGTTCGCGGCCCTCGGCGAACTCAAGGCCCCGCCGGGCCGCATCAACCGCGTCAGACAGCTTGCCGGACCCGGCGCGGAGCTCCGCAAGGACGTCGAACGCATCCGCGGCCTCCGGACGCCGGTCGAGGGCACCCAGCGCCTGCGCCCGCCCGAGCAGCGCCGCCTCGTCCTGTGCGTTGAGCCGGAGCGACACCTCGTAATGGCGAAGCGCCTCGCCGGGCCGCTTGCGGCGCAGGAGCGCGGTGCCGGCGCTCGTGTGGGGCGTAGAGCGCTCCGGAGCGATCGAGGCGGCCTCCGCGTAGGCGGCGAGGGCATCGTCGAGCCGGCCGCGCAGGGAGGCGACGTGGCCCCGCTTGAGCGCGTCCTTGTACCGCTCGTACAGCTGCTCCCCGGGCGTCGTGGGCATCGCCAGTCTCCGCTCAGTCCGCCAGCAGCTCGACCAGGAGCGCCTTCTGGGCGTGCAGCCGGTTCTCCGACTGGTCGAAGATCACGCTCCGCGGGCCATCCATGACATCGGAGGTGATCTCCTCGCCCCGGTGCGCCGGCAGGCAGTGCATCACCACCGCGTCCGGCGAGACGGTCATCAGCTCCTCGTTGACCTGGTAGCGCGCGAAGGCGTCACGCCGCTCCTCCGCCTCGGCCTCCTGGCCCATCGATGTCCAGGCGTCGGTGTACACGACCTGCGCACCTTCGACGGCCGCCTGCGGGTCGTCCGTGAAGACGAGGCTGCCACCCGAGACGGCTGCGATCTCGCGGGCCCTGGCGACGATCCGCTCGTTGGGCCCGTACCCCACCGGGTGTGCGAGGCGGACCTCCATCCCGAGCGTGGCGCCCATCAGCGCCAGCGAGTGGTAGACGTTGTTGCCGTCGCCGACGAAGGCGAGCACGCAGCCGCGCAGGTCCCCGAACCGCTCATGGAGGGTGAACAGGTCCGCCAGCGCCTGGCATGGGTGCTCGCGGATGGTGAGGCCGTTGATCACCGGGATCGACGCCCGGGCCGCCAGTTCCACCACCACCTCGTGCGGGCCGGTGCGGGCCATGATCGCGTCCACGAACCCCTCGAGGTTCCGGGCGACATCGCCGACCGTCTCGCGCCCGCCGAGCACCACGCCCTCGGTGAGGTAGATCGCGTGTCCGCCGAGCTGGGTCATGCCGGCCTCGAAGGTCACCCGCGTCCGCAGGCTCGGCTTCTGGAACAGCATCGCCAGTGTCCGCCGCTCGAGGGGCGGCCCGGCGTGGACGCGATGCGCCCGGTACTCGGCCTTGAGCCCGGCGGCACGCGCGAACAGACGTCCGATCTCCTCCGCCGACAGATCGGCTGCGCTGATGAGATCCCGTCCACGAAGACTGCTCGTGCTCATGGTCTCCCGGTGTCCCGAACATCAGATCGCCCGCGCCTCCGGATGAACCGGGGACACGGGCGACATCATCGCTGGTTCGGCGGCAGTGCCGCTGGCGCTCCTAGCGCTTGGTGTACTGCGGCGCCTTCCGGGCTCGCTTGAGGCCGTACTTCTTGCGCTCCTTCATCCGCGGGTCGCGGGTGAGGAGACCGCCCTGGCGGAGCGGCAGGCGGTACGCCTCGGGATCCGACTGGAGCAGGGCGCGGGCGATTCCGTGGCGGATCGCGCCGGCCTGGCCGGTGGTGCCGCCACCCTCGACCTTGATCATGATGTTGAACCGGCCCTCGGTCCCGGTCACCCGGAACGGCAGGAACAGCTCGGCATCACCGAGGATGCCACCGAAGTGCTCCTCGGGAGTCCGCCCGTTGATGACCATCTGGCCCTCACCGGGGATAAGGCGGACACGCGCCACCGCCGTCTTCCGGCGGCCGGTGCCCCAATAGAACGCGGGCGTCGACATCAGGGCTCCTCGATCAGACGAGCGGCTCGGGCTTCTGGGCCTGGTGGGGATGCTCGCTCCCCGCGTAGACCTTCAGCTTCCGGAGCATCTGGGTTCCAAGACGGTTGTGCGGCAGCATGCCCTTGACCGTGCGACGGATGACTTCCTCCGGGCGGCGGTTCAGAAGGTGACCAAGGGTCTCCTCCTTGAAGCCACCGGGGTAGCCGCTATGGCGGGCGTACACCTTTGACGTCAGCTTGTCGCGCGTCACGGTGATCCTGGCCGCGTTGAGGACGATCACGTGATCGCCGGTGTCCATGTGGGCGGCGTAGGTGGGCTTGTTCTTGCCCTCGAGTGTGCGCGCGATCCGCGTCGCGAGCCGGCCGAGCGTCTCGTCCGTCGCGTCGACGACGTACCAGCGTCGCTCGATCTCGCTCTCCCGAGGCGAATAGGTCTTCGCGTTCGCGCTCATTCCTCGTCTTCCTTGTCGTCCACCGGGCGCCGCCCGAAGGCGACGCGCCGGAGGCAGAGCCCCTTCGCGGGAGCAGCTGCCCCATTGAGGGCCGGCACCGGTGCGGTCAGGGCCGCTTCGAGTGCCGCTTCATCAATTCTTCCAAGGCCGACCTCCAGGAGGCCGGCGACCATTCTCCGCACCTGCCCCCGGAGGAAGGCGTTCGCCCTGACGTCGATCGTCACCAGGCGCCCGTCCTGCCGAACCCGGACCATGTGCACGTTGCGGACGGATGTCCGTCCGGTGATCCCGCCGAATGCCGAGAAGTCGTGCCGGCCCAAGTAGACCGACGCGGCCCTCGCCATCGCGGCGACATCGAGCGGGGTCCGCAGCCCGAGCGCCGTTCGCTCGTGGAGTGGACTTCGCGGCCCGTTCCAGACGGTGTAGCGGTACTCCCGGTACCGCGCCGCAAAGCGAGGGTGGAACCCGTCAGGTGCCTTGCGGAGATCGCTGATCGCGACATCCCTCGGCAGCAGGCTGTTGATGGCCCGCTCCAGCCGACGTCCTTCGAGGTCCCCCGTCCACGTGAATGCGATCACCTGTCCGAGTGCATGAACCCCGGCGTCCGTCCTGCCGGCCCCGTCGACCACGACCCGCTCGCCCCTGTTGAGGCGGGCCAGCGCGGCCTCGAGCTCTCCCTGGACCGTCCGGGCGTTCAGCTGGAGCTGGAAACCCGCGAGGTCCGTTCCATCGTATTCACACCGGGCGCGATAGCGCACCGGCGCGCCCTCTCGGACGCCCACCAGGCCGAGCCGGCTAGACCAGCTCGATCTGGAAGATCTCGGCCGCGTCACCCTTGCGCTGACCGATGTGCACCAGCCGGGTGTAGCCCGAGGTGCGATCGGCGTACTTGGGGGCGATCACGTCGAACAGCTTGGCAATGACGAGCGGCTCGTTCGGAAGCTCCGATACGACCGTTCGCCGGGCCGCGAGATCACCGCGCTTGGCGAGCGTGATCATCCGCTCGACCTGGCCGCGGATCTCCTTGGCCTTGGCCTCGGTGGTCTGCACCCGCTCGTAGCGGAGGACCGAGACCATCAGGTTCTTGTACAGGGCGAGACGGGGCCCACGCTTGCGCGAGAGCTTGCGCCCATCAATTCGATGTGACGACATCGCTCAGGCCTCCTCGTCGCCGTCGAACGGCTCTTCGCCATCCTCGCCGTCGTAGTCAGCCTCCGCCTCGGACTCCGGGAGGATGAAGCCCCGCATGCGCAGGCGCTCCTTCATCTCGTCGAGCGACTTCTTGCCGAAGTTGCGCATCCGGAGGAGGTCGTCGTCCTTGAGCTGCAGCAGCTGGCCGACCTTGACGATGTTGTTGCGCTTCAGCGAGTTGTACGCTCGCATCGGCAGGTCCAGCTCCTCGATCGGCATGTCGAGCATGTTCGGCGGGAGCTGGGGAACACCGGTCGCGGCGCGGTCAGGCACGACGGCCTGGACCCCGATGGTCACGAACGGCTGGAACTGGCGGACGAGCGTGTCGGCGGAGCGCGAGAGCGCCTCCTCCGGCGTGATCGTGCCGTCGGTCTCGATCTCGATCGTGAGCTTGTCGTAGTTGGTCATCTGACCGACACGCATGCTCTCGACCCAGTAGTTGACCTTCCGAACCGGCGTGAAGATCGCGTCGACCGCGATCACGCCGATCGGGAGGGCCTCGGAGCGCTCGGCGGCCAGGTAGCCGATGCCGCGCTCGACGGTGAGGTCCATCTCGATCGTCACGTCGTCCGAGTCGATCGTCATGAGCACAAGCTCGGGGTTGACGATCTCGATGTCGGCGGACTCCGCGATGTCCGCGGCGACCACGGGGCCGGCGCCGCTCTTGATGAGACGGAGCTGGACCGGGTGGCCCGCGAAACTCTTGAGGCGGAGCTTCTTGACGTTCAGAACGATCTGGGTGACGTCCTCCTTGACCCCCTGGATCGTGGAGAACTCCTGGTAGACGTCACGGACCTGGATCGACGTCACCGCAGCCCCCTCCAGGGAGGAGAGCAGCACGCGCCGGAGCGCATTGCCGAGGGTGACGCCGTAGCCGGCCTGCAGCGGACCGGCCTCGTACTTGGCGTACGTGCCGATTTCCGAGACGGGCTCGATCTGCGGAGACTCGAGTTCGATCATGCTGGGCGACTACCTCGAGTAGTACTCGACCACGAGCTGCTCGTTGAAATCGAGCGGCATCTGGTCGCGGCGCGGCAGGGCAAGCACGGAGCCCGACATCTTGGCGGCGTCGAGGCTGAGCCAGTCCGGCGGCTGGTGCGAGCGGATCGTCTCCTTCACGGTCTTGAACAGCTCGCGCTCCTTGTGGGACTCGCGAACCTCGATCCGGTCGCCGATCTTGAAGCTGTACGACGGGATGTTGGTCGGTGTTCCGTTCACAGCGAAGTGGCCATGGGCCACCATCTGGCGGGCGGCGGCGCGGGACGGCGCGAAACCCATGCGGAAGACGACGTTGTCCATGCGCAGCTCGAGCTGGCGGAGAAGCGCTTCGCCGGTGACGCCGGAGTGGCGGGTCGCCTCGATGAAGTAGTTGCGGAACTGCTTCTCGAGGACGCCGTACACGCGGCGGACCTTCTGCTTCTCACGCAGCTGCAGGCCGTAGTCGCCAACCTTGCGGCGGCGCACACCATGCTGGCCGGGAGGGGTGGGGCGCTTCTCGAAAGCGCACTTCTTGCTGTAGCAGCGGCTTCCCTTGAGGAAGAGCTTGAGCCCCTCCCTGCGGCAAAGCCGGCAGACGGCGTCGGTATAGCGGGCCATAGTCTCTCGGTGCTCAGACGCGGCGCCGCTTGGGCGGGCGGCATCCGTTGTGCGGGATGGGCGTGACGTCGGTGATCGCGTTCACCTCGAGGCCAGCGGCCTGGAGTGAGCGGATCGCCTGCTCTCGGCCGGCGCCGGGTCCCTTGACGTAGACCTCGACCTGCCGCATGCCATGTTCCATGGCGCGCTTGGCAGCCCCGTCCGCGGCAAGCGCGGCAGCGTACGGCGTGCTCTTCCGGGAGCCCTTGAACCCGGCGATACCAGCTGAACCCCATGAGATCACGGCCCCGGTGAGGTCCGTGATCGTCACGATGGTGTTGTTGAAGCTCGCCAGGATGTGGACATGTCCCTGCGGGACGTTCTTGCGCTCCCGGCGCCGCTGCTTGACGGCGCGCTTTCGATCGGCCATGCCTTACCGGTTCCTCGTCACTTCTTCTTGCGGGCGCCGACCGTCTTCTTCGGCCCCCGGCGCTGGCGGGCGTTGGTCTTGGTGCGCTGCCCGCGCACCGGGAGATTGCGGCGGTGCCGCATGCCGCGGTACGAACCGATCTCGATGAGGCGCTTGATGTTCAGCGCCACCTCGCGACGGAGGTCGCCCTCGACCTTGAACGTGCGGTCGATGACCTCGCGAAGCCGGTTGACCTGGTCTTCGGTGAGATCACGGACGCGCGTGTCCGCGTTGATGTTGGTCTGCTTGAGGATCTTCTGGCTGGACGACAGCCCGATCCCGTAGATATACGTGAGGGCGACCTCGACGCGCTTTTCGCGCGGGATGTCGACACCGGCGATACGTGCCATAGGGTCAGCCCTGCCGCTGCTTGTGCTTGGGGTTCTCGCAAATGACCATCACGGTGCCGTGGCGCCGGATGATCTTGCAGTTGTCGCAACGCGTCTTCACGGACGCTCTGACCTTCACCGGGTTCCTCGATCCACTTACTTCAGACGGTATGTGATGCGACCCCGAGTGAGGTCGTAGGGAGACAGCTCCACGCGGACCCGGTCCCCGGGCAGGATCCGGATGAAGTTCATCCGGAGCTTCCCGCTGATGTGCGCGAGGACGCGGTGACCGTTCTCGAGCTCCACTGCAAACATCGTGTTCGGCAGCGGCTCGATCACGGTTCCTTCGACTTCGATCGCGTCCTTCTTCGCCAACCTGGCTCCCTGGTCCTTCTCAGCATGAGTGTCGGTCCAGCCGGACCGACACACGAACGGTGAGGATATCAAGCGCTGCCGGATTCGACAACCCCTGCATCCCTAGACTCTGGTGAGGATCTCCGGCCCTTCGGCCGTGATCGCGATTGTGTGCTCGAAATGGGCCGCGAGCGAGCCGTCAGCGGTGACGACGGTCCAGCCGTCGGGCATCACCCGGGTGCGCTCGTCGCCGATCATGAGCATCGGTTCGATGGCCAGGCAGAGGCCGGGCTCGAGCTTGATCCCGGGCCGGCCGGTCCGGAAGTTGGGTACCGAGGGGTCCTCGTGCATCGAGGTCCCGATCCCGTGGCCAGTGTAGCCGCGCACGATGCCATAGCCTCCGGCGACCGCCACATCCTCCACGGCCCCGCCGATGTCACCGAGGTGGGCACCGGGCACCGCGGCGGCGATCCCGGCCATCAGGGACAGCCTGGTCGTGTCCACGAGCTGGCGGGCATGCGGCGTGCCGGCATCCTGGCCCCCACAGATGAAGGTGCGTGCGCCGTCACCGTGCCAGCCATCGTAGATCGCCCCGACGTCCACGGAGACCACCTGCCCGGCGGCGATCACGCGATCGCCGGGGATGCCGTGGACGATCTCGTGGTCGATCGAGATGCAGGTGGACGCCTTGTAGGCGTGAGGATCCCGGGCGTCGTACTTGCGCCCCCCGAGGTAGCCGAGGAACGACGGGACGCCACCGGCGGAGCGGATGTGCCGCTCGGCGATGCGGTCGAGCTCCGTGGTGGAGATGCCCGGTGTGAGTGTCTCCTCCACCAGCGCGAGCACCTCGGCGACGATCCGTCCCGCCGATCGCATCTTCGCGATCTCGACCTTGGAATGGCGCTTGATCATCGTCAGCCGGCCGCGTGGGCCTGCGCCGGGGGGACGCCGGCGCCTGCCAGCGCCACGTCGATCGCCTCCCCCACCGCGGCGATCCCCTGCAGGCCGTCCACGATCCGGAGCGTGCCGGCAGTGCGGTAGTGCTCGATCACCTGGGCGAGCGCCCCCAGCTGCTGGTCCATCCGGGCGCGGATCGTGCCCGGCCGGTCGTCCACGCGCTGGTAGAGCTCGGAGCCGTCGAGGTCGCAGACACCGGCGGCGCGGGGCGGGCTCGATGTCTCGTGATATGGGTGACCTGCGGAGCGGCAGATCCAGCGGCCCGACATGCGGCGGATCAGCTCCTCGGAGGGCACGTCCACGAGCACGGCCGCGGAGACCCGCTCACCGCGCCCGTGGAGGGCCGTGTCGAGGGCCTGCGCCTGGACGGCCGTCCGCGGGAAGCCATCGAGGATGACGCCCACGGCGGCATCGGGGCGGCCCAGCCGGTCGAGTAGGAGCTTGACCGTGATCTCGTCGGGGACGAGCTGCCCTGCGTCCATGTATCGACGCGCTTCCATGCCCAGGGGAGTCCCATCGCGCACGGCGGCCCGGAACAGGTCCCCGGTCGCAACGACCGGGATCCCGAGCCGGGCTGCCAGCAACGGAGCCTGGGTGCCCTTCCCAGCGCCGGGGGCGCCGAGGAGGACGACCACGTTCACCGGATGAAGCCCTCGTATTGACGGATCAGCAGTTGGGCCTCGAGCTGCTTCATCGTCTCGACGACGACGGAGACCACGATCAGGATGCCCGTGCCACCCAACGCCAGGTTGTTCCACTGCGGCTGGACGAGGCCGATGAAGGGGGGCAGGGCCGCGACGATGCCCAGGAACAGGGCGCCGGCGACGGTGATCCTGGTGACCACCCTTGCGAGGTAGTCCTGCGTGGGACGCCCCGGACGGATGCCGGGGATGAACCCGCCGTTCTTGCGCAACTGCTCGGCGGTCTCGTCCGGCTTGAACGTGAACGCCGTGTAGAAGTACGTGAACCCGACGGTGAGCAGGAAGTAGAGCGAGACGTACAGCCACGAGCCGCGCCCCAGCCAGTTCACGATCCCCTTGGCGATATCGCCGACGAGACCGGGCGAACTGGTGAAGTAGCTCGCGATCTGGCTCGGGAACAGCAGGATGCTGACCGCGAAGATGATCGGGATAACGCCTGCCTGATTCACGCGGAGCGGCAGGAACGTCTGACCGCCAACCATGCGGGACTTTTCATCGGACCTCAAGGAACTGCGCCGTCGTCTCGACGAGTCGCGGGTGTATCTGAATATCGATGCCGGACGCGTCCGCCTCGCGGAGGTCGAGGTGGAGACACTCGGTGGCACCTACCTGATCTCCTGCACCCCGGTGCTGGACACCGCGGGCAAGCTGGAGAAGGTCATCCACATCGCCACCGACATCACTGAATTCAAGCGGCTCCAGATGGACTTCCTGCAGGCGCAGAAAATGGAAACGGTCGGCAAGCTGGCCGGCGGCGTGGCCCACGACTTCAACAACATTCTGCAAACCATCCTGGGTTATAGCGAGCTTCTGCTCTCGAGCATACCGCCCGAGGACGAACGTCACCGTGATTTGCAGGAGATTCACAGCAGCGGTGAACGTGCCGCCGGGCTGACCCGGCAACTGCTCGCCTTCAGTCGCAAGCAGATGTTGCTGCCGCGGATCCTTGACCTTAACGAACTCATCGCCAACCTCGGCCGGATGCTGAGCCGCCTGATCGGCGAGGACGTGGAACTCAAGCTGGAACTGACGCCCAACATCAACAAGGTGAAGGTGGATGCCGGCCAGATCGAGCAGGTTTTGATGAATCTCGCCGTCAATGCCCGCGATGCCATGCCCAAGGGCGGGCAGTTTGTCATC
>JBAXFC010000059.1:0-12015 GCA_037140135.1 Chloroflexota bacterium | reverse complement strand
GGCTCGAACAGGACGGCCGTGTAGACCCAGGCGACGGCAGCGGCCAGCGCGGTGGCGACGCCCAGCACGACCCCGATCGCCACGAGCTTGGCCGCAAGGAACGCGGATCTCGACACCGGCTGCGCCAGCACGAGCGCCGCGGTCCCGCGGTCCAGCTCACCCGCCACCGCGCCCATCGCGAGCGCGATGGCCGCCAGCGACCCCAACTGGCCAAGGTTCTTCTGCAACTGCTCGAGCGCCATGGCCGCCGTGGGATCGGGCAGCTTGATCGGGAGCTGGTCGCCCAGCGCCGCCCCCAGGATCTCGTTGAGGTACCGGGCGCTGAGCGGCGAGATGATCCCGATCACCAGGAACAGCAGCGCGACGACGGGCAGCCGGCGGGTGCGCCACGCCTCCGCGAGCTCCTTGCGCACGAGGATGCCGAAGCCGGTCATGCCGCCGCCTCCCGTCCATCGCCGGTCAGCCGGAGGAACACGTCCTCCAGGGTCGGGCGGGCACGCGCGACGGAGATCACGGTGACCCCTCCGGCCGAGACGACGCCGAGGAGATCGCGCGCGGCGGCGGCCGGATCGGTGACGACGACCGTGAGGAGCCCGTGGTCGAGGGCGGCTCCGGAGACCCACGGGAGCGTGCGCAACCGGGCGGCGAGCGCCTCCACGGCCACCGCCTGGCCGGGCTCGGCCTCGATCCGCCAGACCGGGAGCGCGTACCGGTCGAGGAGGTCGGCGAGTGGCCCCTCCACGACGAGCCGGCCATGATCGAGGATCCCGACCCGGTCGCAGATCCGCTCGACGTCGGCGAGGACGTGCGTGGAGAACAGGACGGTGGTCTCGCCGCGGAGTCCCGCGATCAGCTCGAGGACGTCGCGCCGGCCCTCGGGGTCGAGGGCGCTCACGGGCTCGTCGAGGACGACCACCGGCGGCCGATGGACGAGGGCTCCCGCGATGCCGAGGCGCTGGCGCATGCCGCCCGAGTAGGTGCCGGTCCGGCGGTCCGCGGCGTCCGCGATGCCGGCCCGCGTGAGCGCGCCATGGACGGCGGCGTCGAGGGCTGGGCCCGTGAGCCCGTGCAGCCGGCCGAGCATGGCGACCTGCTCGCGCCCGGTCATCCAGCGATAGGTCCGCGGATCCTGCTCGAGGAACCCGAGCCTGCGCCGGGCCTCGAGCGCGTTGTCGCCGACGACGATGCCGGCGATCTCCGCCCGGCCGGTCGAGGGGCGCGTGAGGCCCGCGATGAGGCGCAGGGTGGTCGTCTTGCCGGCCCCGTTGGGGCCGAGGAGGCCGAACACGGAGCCCTGCGGGACGACGAGGTCGAGGGCGTCGAGGGCGAGGACGCCGCCCGGGTAGACCTTGGTGAGGTCGACAAGCCGGATGGCGGCCGGCCGATCGCCGAGATCGATCACGGACAGCGGTGCCGCCGCCAGGGGTTCGACGGGCGCAGGGAAGGGCGCAGTCAGAGGCGACGGAGCGGCGGGCGCGGCCGCGATCGGCGGGTCGTGCGGGCTCCCCCAGCCGGGCATCGCACCGGGTCCCGGCGCCTTGTCGGCCGGCGGTCCGTCCTCCCGGCCCACCACGAAGTACAGGATCGGGCCGATGAGGTTGACGAACACGATGATCAGCGCCCACATCGGCTTGCTGTCGCCGCGGACCCGGCGGTCATCGCGCAGCAGGTCCGCGACCGCCGCGACCATCAGGCCGACCTGGATCGCGAGCAGGGGGACGAGGAGCAGCAGGATCCGGGGGTCGAACCCGTTCAGGTGGAGGTTCACGGCGCGTCGCCACCCCCGATGGACCGCTTGTCCGGGTCCGACTTCCAGACCCGGTACGAGTACCCGAACGCGGCGACCAGGATCGCCACCACCGTGCCCGTGATCCAGGCGAGCAGCCAGACCGGATCGGCGATCAGCGAGACCACGATCATGCCGAGGCCGCAGAGGAAGAACAGCCGCCCGACCAGGCGGTGCGTCTTCTCCCACGCGAGCTCGCTCGTGAGCGTCCACGGCGTCCGCACGCCGACCATGTAATTGGAGCGGACCGTGCCCAGCACGTTGCCCAGGACCATGAACAGGCCGCCGATCCCGATCCCGATCAACAGCGTCATCGGCACCTCGCGGCCGGTGCCGGCGAGGATCAGCCCGGCCTGCAGCAGGGTCATCAGGGCAACGGTCGCAACGCCGATCTGGCGGTAGGCGGACGCGGAGAGGCGGAGGTTCTCGCGCCGCGGCTCGATGCGCGGGATCGCGCCGAACATCAACAGGAGGCCCGCGGAGATCGCGGGTACCAGCGTGAAGCCCCACCAGGCCGCTCCGTAGCCGTTGACCTGGCCGTCCGCGCCCCAGTGCGTGGGCACCTGGGCGTCGAAGCCCACCTGGGCGAAGCCCCACGCGGTGAACAGCAGCTGGACCACGATGGCCCCGATGCCGATGAGATACAGGCGGCGCAGGTTCATGCAGGGCGCTCCGTGGGATCCACTCCGAGCATGTCCATGAGGGCCATCAGCGCCTCCTGGAGCACGGTCTGATTGACGCGATAGGAGAGCGTGGTGCCACTCCGCTCGGTCGCGACGAGGCCGGCCTCCCGCAGCACGGCGAAATGGCCGGACATCGTGGGCCACGCCAGCTCGAACTGCGAGGCAAGCTCGCCCGCGGTCATCGGGCGCTCCCGCAGGAGCGCGAGGATGCGGCGGCGCGTCGGGTCGGCGAGGGCCTTGTAGACGCGGTTCGTAGGTGCCTCCTGTTTCGGCAAACGACGAATTAGGCACTCAGCAAAATACACCCGTGGATCAGGGGATGCCAGCCCCCGCGCTGGTAGACTCCGGGGGCCCGCCTCGCACCCTGCCGCGGGGATCCCTCGAGCCCTCCAGGAGGACCACCATGACCGACGACCGCGAGCGCTGGGCCCTGATCCTCGGAGCCTCCTCGGGCATGGGTGAAGCGACGGCCCTCACGCTCGCCGCCGCCGGCTACAGGATCTGCGGCATCCACCTCGACTTCCGGGCGGCCATCGGCCGCGTGGACGAGCTCAAGGCCAGTATCGAGTCCCTCGGGTCCGAGGCGCTCTACATGAACATGAACGCCGCCGACGACGACAAGCGCGCCGCCGCCCTGGTGACGCTGCGCGAGCGGTTCGACCGCTCCCGCGCCGAGGGCCGCGACCCCTTCGTCAAGGTTGTCATGCACTCGCTCGCCTTCGGCTCGCTGGTCCCCTTCCTGACCGAGGACCCCAAGGGCTGCGTGGACCGCAAGAAGATGGAGATGACCCAGGACGTCATGGCCAACAGCCTCGTCTACTGGGTCCAGGACCTGTGGCGCGGCGGCTTCCTGGCCAACGGGTCCCGGATCTTCGCGATGACCTCCGAGGGGTCCACCCGCGTGGTCCCGTCGTACGGCGTGGTCTCCTCGGCGAAGGCTGCGCTCGAGTCGCACACCCGCCAGCTGGCGATGGAGCTGGCTCACCTCCGCACGGGGATCACGGCCAACACGATCCGCGCAGGCGTGACGCTCACGCCGGCCCTGATGAAGATCCCGGAGAAGGACGCCATCATCGAGGCGGCGATGCGCCGCAACCCGACGGGGCGGATGACGACCCCGCAGGATGTGGCCAACACGATCCTCGCGCTCTCGGGTCCGGGGACGGACTTCATCAACGGCGAGGTCATCGGCGTCGATGGTGGCGAGTACATCACCGGCTCGTAGATCACGAGGCCGGCGGGCAGAACGGGAAGGGCAGGTAGCAGCTCGTGAGCGGTCGGGTTCTCGTGGTGGGGTCGGTGAACATCGACCTCGTCGTCCAGACCGAACGGCTTCCCCAGCCCGGTGAGACGGTGCTCGGTGGGACGTTCAGCAGGTTCCATGGTGGCAAGGGCGGCAACCAGGCCGTCGCCGCGGCACGCCTCGGCGTGCCGGTCATGCTCGTTGCCGCCCTCGGCGACGACGAGTTCGGCGGCGACGCACGTGCGGCGCTCGCCCACGACGGCGTCGGCACGGACGTCCTGGTCACCCTCGAGCACACCGCCACCGGCGTTGCCCTGATCCTGGTCGACGCCAAGGCGGAGAACCAGATCGCCGTGGCCCCGGGTGCCAATGCAGGTCTCACCGCCACGCACGTCGCGGCAGCCCTCGGCAGGCTGCACCCCCACACGGGCGACGTCGTCATCGTCACTCACGAGATCCCGACCGCCGCAGCGCGCGAGGCGCTCCGCATCGGGCGCGCCGGTGGCGCCTGGACGATCCTCAACCCGGCCCCTGCCGGCGGCCTGGACCGCACCGTCCTGAGCCTTGCCGACGTGGTGGTGCCCAACCGCGGCGAGCTCGCGCTGCTCGTGGCGGAGGACGCCAAGCGCTCCGGCCGCTCCACCGTGGGCCTCGATGATCCGGTCAAGGCCGCCCGCGCCCTGCTCGAGGCGACGCCCGACGGTCCGGGCGCCGCGAAGGCGATCCTGGTCTCGATCGGTCCGGCCGGTGCGGTCCTCGTCCGGCGCGACGGGCCGGTGGTCGAGATCAAGGCACCCAAGGTCAAGGCGGTCGACGCGACCGGCGCCGGTGACGCGCTCAACGGCGCCCTGGCGGCGGCTCTCGCGAGCGGCCAGGACCTCGAGGCCGCCGCCCGCCGTGCGGTCGTGGCCGCCAGCGTCTCGGTCACGCGGGCGGGCGCCCGCGAGGGCTACCCGACGGCCGATGAGCTGGCGATCGCCCTGGGCGAGACGCCGCCGTCCCAGCTGCGCGCCGAGGCGGCCGCGGCCGCCGCCGACCTGGCGCGCGCCACCGGCGGCTGACCACGGCCCGACGATCCGGCCCGACGCTCCGGCCCGGTCGTCACAGCAGGGAGAACCGGCAGCATGCCGATCCAGCCAGGTGACCAGCAGTTCCTCGAGATCGCCATCGAGCAGGCCCGCATCGGGCGCGACGAGGGCGGGGTGCCGATCGGTGCCGCGCTCGTCGCCGACGGGAAGGTGCTCGGGGCCGGCCACAACCGGCGTGTCCAGCAGGGCTCCGCGATCCGCCACGGCGAGACTGACGCGCTCGAGGTCGCCGGCCGCCTGCCCGCCTCGGTCTACCGGCGGGCCACGATGTACACCACGCTCTCGCCGTGTGACATGTGCACGGGCGCCATCCTGCTCTACGGCATCAAGCGCGTGGTGATGGGCGAGAACCGCACCTTCGTGGGCGGCGAGGACTACCTGCGCTCACGCGGCGTCGAGGTCGTCAACCTCGATTCACAGGCCTGCGTGGGCCTGATGGACGAGTTCATCGCGGCCCGCCCCGACGTCTGGAACGAGGACATCGGCGAGGAGTAGGCCCGGCCAATCCGCGCACGCGGCCACCGGCCGCACACCCGGCGGAACGACGACTACCCGAGCCGCTCCTCGCGCGCCCACAGCGTGCGGATGCGTGCCTCGGGCGTCATGCCCAGCCGCCCGCGGTCGTCGATCCACCAGGCGGCGAGGCCGCGGGCGCGTGCGAGGTCCCCGATCGACTCGCGGCCGGTGACGAACAGCGCCTTGCTCCAGACCTCGGCCCACGCGGGGTCCGGGCCGGCAACCGTCACGGCGAGCAGCCCGCTCCGGGCAGGCTCCCGGGTCTTGGGATCGACGAGGTGGTGGACCGGCCGCCCGTCCGGCCCGATCCAGTTGCGCACGCGCACGGACGACGTGGTCACGGCACCCGAGCGCAGGTCGAGCACGGCCAGCGGCGGCGACTTCGCGGATGGCGGGGAGACGGGATCCTCGACGCCGATCCGCCAGCTCTCCGCGGGCGGGCTTCCGGCACACACGATGTCGCCCCCCGCCTCGAGCAGCAGGCCCGCGTCGGGCGGCAGTGCCGCGACGGCTGCCGCGGATGCCCAGCGAAGCGCGAGCCCCTTGCCGATGCCACCGAGGTCGACGGGGACCGGCGGGACGTGCACGAGCCGCTTGCCAGGGGCGCGCATGCCGGGTGTGCCGGAGATGACCGGGGCGCCTGCGCTCGCGCTCGCGGACGGCTGGTCGAGGTCCGCGCCGTGCTCCCCGATGCGCTCGAGCGCGCCGAGCACCGTTGCGTCGAACCGGTTGCCGGTCACGCGCGCGGCGCGGTCGATGGCGGCCAGCGCCCGCCGGAGCCGCCATGACACGGGGACAACGGCCTCCGACCCCGCGATGCGGTTGAGCATCGTCAGCTCGGAGTCGTCGCGGAAGCGGGAGAGCGCGAGATCGACGGCGGTGAACTCGGCCTGGACCACGGTCCAGGCCCGATTGGCGATCTCGGCCGCCGATCTCTCCTCCGTGCCGGTGGGGAAGCGGACGGAGAGCCGGAGCGCCGATCCCAGCGAGCGCGCGGCGAAGGCGACGATCCGGTCGGGACCGCCGCTTTCGCGGGCTGTCGTGGTTTCGGGCTCGGTGACCGCCTCAGCCTCCGGAAGCGCTCGTGGTGGCGGTCGTCCGGGGCGCCTTGCCACCCGAGGAGCTGGACGAGCCGCCCACGGCGCCGTGCATCGAGACCGAGGGTAGCGCGATCCGGGTGGGCAGCGCGGCGGCGCTGCCCTGGACGTCGGCGACGAGCGCCGAGAGCTGGTCCAGGCGCGCCTGGTAGCCCGTCACGTCCTCGCCCACGGCGGCGTAGTCGGCGGCCAGCGCGCGGGCCTCGGCATCCGCCTTGGCCAGGACCGACTCCAGCGCGTCGTTGGCGGCGCGGGTCTTGGCGACCTGGTCGAGATACGGGCTCCGGGCGGCGACGACGGCAGCGTCAGCCTGGGCCTGGAACGACGCGACCCCGGCGAGCGAGGCGGCGTAGACGATCGCTGACACGCCCATGAGGACGCCTGCCCGGGTGGCGGTCGTGAAGGTCGTGGCGCCACGGGTGACGGGTGCGCTGATCGGCGCCGTGGTGCCACGGGCGGCACTGGCGGCACCGGCGGCGTGCGCGACTGCCTTCGCGGAGGCCGGGATGGAGCCGGCTGCAGGCGGGCGGCCGAAGCCGAACGGGGGCAGGGTGCGCTCAGTCATCGCGCTCACCGCCGCCGTTCCCGGCGGGCTTCGCAGGGGAGGCATTGGCGGCAGGCCTCCTCGCCCCCGCGGAGCGGTTGATGGCCGCCTGCCGGGCGGCCGCCTTGTTGAGGGCGACGAGCCGCGCCTGGGCTGCCTTGAGCTGCTGCTGCACCGTGGTCAGGCGGGCCTTCGCCTCGTCCAGCTGGCCGGAGAGGGCCGTCGCGCTGTCGGTGTCGCCCGTCACGGAGCCGTTCACCGTGAGCACCGCCCCCTTCAGCTGGGCGAGCTGCGAGGCGACATCGTCGATCTGTGCGCTCAGGGCGGCCGTCCGGTCGGACTCGGCCGCTGCGTCGTCGCTGATGGAGGACATGCTCACGGGCTTGACGTCGAGCGGGGCCTCGGCGGCGCGCCAGTCGGCGGCAGCCTGGACGGTCACGACACCGGCCGCGAGGACGGCGCCGGTGAGCGCGAGCACGCCTGCGCGGCGCACCCACCGGATCACGAGGTCCTTGTGCATCACGATTCCTCCACCAGGGCTGCCGGCTGCGGCCGGACAGGGGACGGGACGGGCGGGAGCTCGGGCAGCGTGCGCCGGGGCCGGCTGCGAGCCGACCAGAGGCGGTGGGCGACGCCCGCGAGGATGGGCAGGCCGGTCCCGAGATAGAGCGCCGTGAGCGCCCCACCATCGGTGCCTGCGAGGACGGAATGGACCCAGACGAGCAGGAAGGTCAGCGCGGCGAAGCGGTGGGCCTTGAGCCACCACCCGGCCGGCAGCAGGCGGGTCCACTTGGCGGTGATCGCCGTGAACAGCAGGGCGTACATGGAGATCGAGCCGATGGCCACCGCGGGCGTCCGGAAGCCGGACATCCCTGGGACCAGGGCACCCACCCAGCCGACGTTGGCGTACGGGTCGACCGCCAGCAGCGCGACGTGGAGCGCCACGAAGGCGGTCACGAAGACCGTCACCAGCTCGTGCCACGGGAAGATCTGCTTGCTCTTCCGCCACTCCGAGGTGTTGCGGGGGTGGGAGAGCAGCAGGCCCAGGGCCACCTGGCCGGCGAGGAGCAGGTACGCGGCCACGCCCAGCGCACGGGCGGCCACCCACGGTCGCACGTCGGACGTGTGCGGATCGGCGGCCGGGATCACCTGGTCGGTGATGCCCAGGGCGACGAGCACCATCACTGCCCCGATGGCGACGAGCGTCGCGATGCTCATGCGCACGGGCAGGCCTCCGCGGGGAGCGGGGCGGCGACGGCGGGACGACGGGGGCGCTGCGTGGTGTCCATGCGACTCCGGAATGGTGGTGTACCGCTGAGAGGCTGCCCAGCCCCCGAAGGTTTCACCGTCATGGCCGCCGATGGTCCCGTTGCCAACCGGTACCCCAGTCCCGGCGTGCCGCCTCAGGGGGCCCGGAGTGCCTCCGACACGCGCTGCGCATCCCACCGGAGGAGCGCCACGTAGGAGTCCAGGGGCGGGTCGCCGACGCTGTCGGTGTAGAGGTCCGTGACGACGACGGCCTTGGTCTCGGCTGCGATCGCCTGGGCCAGGCTGGGGTTGAACTGCGCCTCCGAGAAGATCGCGTGGATGTTGCCGTCGTTGATGGAGTTCACCAGCGCGGCGACCTGGGCGGCGCTCGGGTCCTGGCCGGGCGCGTCCACGATCGTCCCGTCGATGACGAGCCCGTAGGCCGCCGCGAAGTACGGGAACGCGTCGTGGAAGGCGACGACGGTCCGGTCCGCCTCCGGGATGCCGCTGAGGTCGGCCCTGATCTCGGCGTCGAGGGCGGCGAGCGTCGCGTCGTAGGTCGCGGCATTGGCCCGGAAGGCGTCGGCGTCCGCGGGGTCGGCGGTGACCAGGGCGTCGAGGATGCGCGCCGCGTAGAGGCGCGCATACGCGACGTCGAGCCAGAGGTGCGGGTTCACCGACTTGCCCTCGTGGATGTAGGTCGCTCCGGTGAGGTCCTCGCCCAGGACGACGACCGGCGCCGTGGAGCCGGCGTCGCGGACGAGGGTTGCCAGCCAGTCATCGAGCCCGAGGCCATTGCGCACGACGAGGTCCGCCTCGACGAGGCGGCGGACGTCGGATGGCTTGGGGTCGAAGGTGTGGACCTCGCCCCCCTTGGGCACGAGGCTCTCGACGCTGACGAGCGGGCCGCCCACCGAGCCGACGAGGTCCGCGAGGATGGTCGTGGTGGCCACGACGCGGACATGCGCATCGGGGTTTGCGGGCGCGGCCCGGCAGCCCCCGAGCAGGACGGTCGCCACGACGAGCGCAGCCGCCCCCGCCAGGGTCCGGCGGCCCGTCACGGTTGCGCCCCGTTCGTATCGCAGCCCGCGCAGACGCCGAAGATCTCCAGGCGGTGGTCCGTGATCCGGAAGCCGGACCGACGGCCCACGGCGGCCAGCACCTCGCCCAGGCCGGTGTCGCCCACGTCGAACGAGCGGCCGCACGCGGTGCAGATCGCGTGGTGGTGGTGGACCGGGTCACACGCGACGTAGGCGTGGTCACCGCCGGGCAGGTCCACCCGCTCGACCAGGCCGAGCGACGCGAACAGGTCGATCGTCCGGAAGATCGTGGCCCGCCCGATGCCCGGGTGGCGGGTCCTGGCGTCGGCGACAAGCTCTGCGGCCGTGAAGTGCCCGTCGCGCTCCGCGACCAGGGCGGCGACTGCGCGGCGTGGCTCCGTGAGACGCTGGCCGTCCTGCTCGAGCGCCGCCAGGAACGGCTTCCCGGCGCCGCTCACGTGATCGCTCCCGGGGCCGCCTCCGACGCGCCGTGGCCGCCGTGTGCCGCCGGTCCGTCGTGGCCGCGGTGGGCGGGGTCGTCGATCGGTCCGCCACCCTTGCGGCGAGCAAGCAGCCCGCGCGGTCCGAGCACCAGCGCGATGACGAACATCAGCGATTGGACGAGCACGATCGTCGCGCCCGAGGCCACGTCCAGCCAGTAGGAGGCATACAGCCCGATGATGGAGCTCGTGATGCCGATCACTGCGCCGAAGATCATCAGCCGCACGAAGCGCACGGTCAGCAGCTGGGCGGTGGCGGCGGGGGTGATCAGCATCGCGACGACGAGGATGATGCCCACGGCCTGGAGGCTGACCACGATGGTCAGGGCCACCAGCGTCAGGAACAGGTACTCGAGCCAGTCCACCCGGATCCCGGACGCCGCTGCGCCCAGCGGGTCGAACGTGGCGTACAGCAGCTCCTTCCACAGGATGGCGACCACGATCACCACGCCCAGGCCCAGGACCAGGAGCGCGACGAGATCCGCCGGGCCGATGGCGAGCACGTTGCCGAACAGGAAGCTGAACAGGTCCGCGACGTAGCCCTCGATGCTGCTGAACAGGAAGACGCCGAAGGCGAACGTGCCCGCGAACAGGACGCCGATCGCGGTGTCCTGGCGGATCCCCGCCCGGCGGGTGACCACCCCGATGGCGAGCGCCGTCCCGACCGCGGCCACCGCGGCACCGATGTAGTAGGGAATGCCGAGCATGTACGCGATCACGACGCCCGGGAAGCCGGCGTGCGCGATGGCATCACCGATGAACGCGATCCCGCGCAGCACCACGTAGGTGCCGACGACGGCGCAGACGACGCCCACCATCGCCGAGGCGAGCAGGGCGCGCAGGATGATCGGGGACGCGAGGGGTTCGAGGATCAGGTTCATCAGGGGTGGGACCGCTCGTGGAAGTGACGCTCCCCCGGATGGGGGTCGTCGTGGTGATGGGCGTCGTCGAGGACCATCGTGCGGTCCGGCAGCACGAGGACGTGTCCGCCGTAGGCCCGGGCGAGGACGTCGGCGTCGAGGACGATCTCCGAGGGGCCGTACGCGACGACCGTCCGGTTGACCGCAAGCACCTGCTGGAAGCGGCCGGCCGCGCAGGCGAGGTCGTGGGTGGTGGCGACGACCGTCTTGCCGCGCGCCGCCTGGGCCTCGAGGAGGTCCATGAGGAGCTCCTGGGTCGTGGGGTCGATGCCGGTCACGGGTTCGTCGAGGAGGAACAGGTCCGCCTCGGAAGCGAGCGCCCGGGCGAGGAAGATGCGCCGCCGCTGGCCGCCGGACAGGCGCCCGATCTGCGTCCGCAGGTGGTGCCCCATCTGGACCTGCTCCAGCGCGTCGACGACCGCGCGCCGGTCGTCCTTGCCAGGCCGCCGGATCGGGCCCAGGCGGGGGAAGCGGCCCATCATCACGACGTCCTCGACCGTCACCGGGAACTGCCAGTCCACCAGCTCCGCCTGCGGGACATAGGCGACGCGGCGGGCCTCGCGGCCGGCGGGTGCGCCCAGGATCTGGAGGCGCCCCGACCAGGGCTGGACGAGCCCGGCCATCAGCTTGAGCAGCGTGCTCTTGCCGGCGCCGTTGGGGCCGACGACCGCGAGCAGGCTCCCTGGCTCGACGGCCACCGTGACGTGCTCGAGGGCCGTGCGGTCGCCGTAGCCGGCCGAGACATCGGACAGCCAGACGTCCGCGTGGGCGAGGGCGTGCGCCGGATCGAGCGCGCGGTCGTGCTTGTGGCCGTGGGCGTCCTCGCCGTGGTCGTGGGCCCGCACGGGGTCACGCGGAGTGGTCGGTGCTTCCATATGAGACACAGTATCATCTGCGAACCCGCCGGCAGCAAGTGGTGCGCGCTCGGCAGCCCCAGAGGGCGGTTGTGCCGCACAATGGCGGCCGACCCCGCCGGCGGCGGGTGAACCCTGCAGAACCCCGGCGCTTCCGGCGCCGTCCAGCGATGCAATCACGAAGGGGAGGCCTCCCATGAGCGGCTCCAGGAACACACCCCCGGCCACCCGCAAGGAGCGCCGTGCCACTGAGCGGCGCGACCGCTTCGAGTCCGCGCGCGCGGACCGCCAGAAGCCGGGCGGCTCGTCGTCCTCGGGCGGCGGCCCGTCGCTGATCAACACCAGGACGATGACCATCGTCGGGGTGGTGGTCGGCCTGCTGATCGTCGCCGTCGTGGCCGTGGGCCAGCTGGGTGGCAAGGGGAGCGGCAAGCTCAAGGACCCGGCGATCCCGTACGCCGCCTCACTCGTGGACGGCAGCGCCCTCGGCGGCACC
>JBAXFC010000058.1:0-12092 GCA_037140135.1 Chloroflexota bacterium | reverse complement strand
CGCCTGGCCCGGTTCGATGGCGCACCGAAGACCAGGACCCCGGCCCCCAGGACCTCAGCGACCCGACACATGCCCTTGAGGTGCTCCTGCAGGAGCTGACGACTTCCCGGATCGCCGAAGAGCAGGAGGTCCGGCCGACCGAAGACCAGCGACTGGATGGCCTCGACAACGAAACCTTGCGATTC
Source organism: Chloroflexota bacterium (assembly GCA_037140135.1). Classification (GTDB taxonomy): domain Bacteria; phylum Chloroflexota; class Limnocylindria; order Limnocylindrales; family CSP1-4; genus CAIXZV01. The sequence continues at coordinate 11,907 of JBAXFC010000058.1, read as the reverse complement.
CCACCAGCTCCGGTAGGCGAGGAGCTCGGCCTTGCTCGCGGAGAGCGGGTCCCGAAAGCGGCGGGACGGTGCGATCTCGACACCCGAGATGCCGGCGCGGAGCATCGCATCGGCTGCTTGTGGATCGAGGGAGTGATCCCACCCGAGGGTCGAGATCGCGCTACGCATCAGGACTGGCCCGCTTCCGGCAGCCGCCCGGAGCGCCGCTCGATCGCTGCGAACCGTCCAAGATCGTCGAGAACCTCCATCGATGATGTCAGGTACGGTCCAGAGCCACCAAGAGCCGTGGCATGGTCGGTGTGGACGTCGTATCTCGGAGGCTGGCCAGGAGGCGACGATGTGAACTCGACGCCGGTGAGCACGCGGGCCACATCCCGGACCGAAACAGGCTCCGTGACGAGATTGGCAACAGGGATCGACTCGCGTCGGACGACCTGGATGTCGCGCCAGAGCCGGTCAAGAGCGTAGAACTGGAACTGACCTTCCGCGTGGACGAGATCCAATCGGTTGCCGTGGAGAAGGTCGAACACCACGTTCTTCTTGAGGCCGGGGCCGAAGAGTCCCGGCAGGCGGACGACGGTGGTCTTGAACTGGGCCTGGGCCCACCGCTCGAAGGCAAGGCGGTGTCGACCGTACGGGTGGCAGGTCGCGGGATCGATTGGCGTTGCCTCGCTGACATCGATCGGACGTGGATACACGTCGATCGTGGAGATCACGATGAGCTCCCTGATGTCGGCGGTGCCCAGCGCACCCTGGAGGCGCATGGCGTTCGCGAGGTCCGACTCGGGGTCCCGGTTGATGCGCCACTTCTCGGCCGGCAGGCCAGCGCAGACCACCAGATCCCAGGATGTGCCGCCGACCCGCTCGATATCCGAACTCCGGAAGCGGTCGTCGAAACCGTGCTGCCGATCGAGATTGCCCCCGACGAATCCGCTCCATCCGATCAGCGCACTACGCATCGCCGGCGCCTCCTCGAGGATTGAACCGTCCCGTGCAGGCCTCCAGCAACTGCACCAGGATCGAGATGTTGCCCCTGACCGGCGAGATCTTGGTCGGAATCGGACCCGAAGCCGGATAGGTACGGGTGACCGGAACCTCCCGCACGTCGAACCCGAGTCGGGCGGCCCGGATGGCAAGGTAGTAGTGCAGCTGGTAACGGTCGAAGACGGAGCGCAGCGGGGCAACACGGGGGTCGGTCAGAAGGCGTGCGCTGTAGCCACGAAACCCGTTCGTCGTGTCCGTGTAGCGTCGGCCGCTCGCGAGACTGACGAGGGGCGCGTGCAGCAATCGCACGCCCAGGTGCCGGGAACGGGGCGTGTTGATGCCCCGGCCACCCGGCAGGTAGCGTGAACCCTGGACGTGATCGGCACCGTCGGCCAAAGCGGCAAGGATCAGTTCGATGCCACGCGGGTCGTCCTTCCCGTTCCCGTCCATGACGACCATTCCGTCGTAGCCGGCATCGAGGATGAAGGCGATCGCCATCCGCATCTGCGCGCTGAGACCGCCACGGTCGCGCTTCGTGAGCAGCACGGACACTCGCCGTGCCGCCATCAGCTCCAGGGCCGTGGATCCGTCGGTGCTGCCGCCGTCCGCCACGATGACGTCTGCATCCGGCCGCAACGTGGCAATGCGATCCAGCTGCCCCAGCAGCCGCTCGCCCTCATTGAGGGCGAAGACGGCAACGCAGTAACGGTGTTCCCTGGAACGGATCGTCAGAGCGTCGTGGACCGGTACATCGCCACCAGCCCCCGAGCGGGGTGATGGCCTAGCCTCCGACATTGCTGCCCTCGCCCACTGGTATGCCTCCTCCTGCGGGATCAACCACAAGGTTCGGGCGGGTCTCCTCATCGAGCGGCGCGGGGCTCGAGGTCTCGTCCACGACGAAGTAGAGCGGTCGATCTCGCGACTCCACCAGCAGGTGACCGAGATACTCGGCGATCACGGCGAGCAGAACGAACAGGAGGAAGAACATCGCCGAGAGCTCGAGCGACAGCGTCGTCCAGCCCTCGATCACCTTCACGCCCACGACATAGAGCGCCACCACGTACCCCGCGTAGGCAAGGTTGGCCACACTGCCGGCGAGCGCCACGGCGCTGACGAGGCGCAGGGGTCGCCTGCCCGTCGCGACCGACAGGTCGATCACGACCGCAGCGGCGTGAAAGGGACCCTTGGGTCGATGCAGTTCCGGCAGGGGCAGGGTTGCATACTCGAAGGCCGCGGTTCCGAACCCGATCTGCGAGGTCAGAACGGCGAGCGACCGCTCTCGATCCCGAGACTCGAGCAGTGCGCCCACGGCCTGCCGACTCAGCACTCGGAATTGGCGCACGCCGCGCGGCACCTTCACTCCAGCGGCCCAGGAGAGCGCCCGCAGCATCACATCCGAAAGCCGGTTCGCAGGTCCCTCCCGGTCGCTCGCCACAGCACCGACGAGTGAGCCTCGTTCTGCTCTCGCACGATCGACGAGTCCTGGGATCAGTTCGGGGGGATCATTCGCAAGCATGGTGACCACGAAGTCGCCGATGGCCGAGTCGAGGCCTGCTGTGATCGCGATGTCGTCTCCGAACGAACGCGACAGGACGATCAGCCGGACGCCCCGAGCCCCCTGGACAACGTCACGCTCGAGGGCGATCGACGCAGCCGATGAGCCGTCGTCGACCAGGATGACCTCAAACTCGCGGAATGCCCCCTTGAGGACGGAGATGAGTGTCGCGAGCTGCCCTTCAAGCCACGATGCCGAGTCCCGAACCGGCACCACGACCGACACGAAGACATCCCGTCTCGGATCCCTCATCTCGGATCCCCTTCGATCAGGTCGCTGAGTTCATTGAGCACGTCGTACACGTTATCGATCTTGGAGCCGAGAATGGAGGTGAACCCTGGAAGCGCGGGGCTGCGGTCGATGACGATCGGACGACTGTCATCGCTCTCGGAGACGTTGAGGATCGCCTTCGTCTCGATCCAGGACCCCGTGAGCGTGGCTTCCCTGAGGGCCGGGACGAATCGGACGGCATCCCGAAGCATGCGCGCTGACTGAGCCGTGGGAGCGAGGCCGATGTACGCCGGCGGCCGACGATCAGGAGTCGAACCTGCCAGGACCCCCCTCGGCGTGTAGCGGACGTGCGTGATGCTGTGAGCGTGAGCTGCGGGAAACGGCATGACCGAGAAGAATGGACCATCCATCACGGTGATGGCCATCTGCTTGAGCCGTTCCGGGACAGCGATGATCCCGATCTCCGCTACCTCGAGCTTGAGTGACAGGGCTGGCAGACCGGCGTCGTGTCGAAGGACGTTGAGTCCCGAGTAGGTGCAGTCGATCACCGTCGTGGCGAACGACTCCTCGATCGCTGATCCAGGTTCGAGCGCGCACCAGCGGAGCGCGACGCCGGTTCGGGCGCGCGAAACGCCCACGACTTCGGTTGAACAGCACACGCGAACCCCGGCTTGCTGCAGGCGCGCACGCAGGATGGAGCGAAGGACCACGGCATCGAAGACGGACTCATCGACGCCAAACGCATCTTCGACCAGCCGGAAGTCGAACATGCCGTGGGCAGCCTCTGGAAGAGGCTTCAGGGGAGCACCGATCCTGGCGCAGAAGGCCTTGAACTGCGACGCGGAGACCTTCGAGCCGACTCGGGACATCGCATAGACGTGGGTCACGTCGCCGACGATGGCCTCAGGAAAGTCGTCGAGGAACCTGCGGTAGTTGGCGCGGGATCGTCGAGCCGTGAGAACGCTGCGCGGGTAGTGGTAGCCGCCGTGCACACGGGCCTGGTTCACCAGTGAGGCTCGAGCCAGGAGCATCGACTCACGCTCGAAAATCGTGACGGCTGCACCTGCATCCGCCAACCGGACGGCGATCATTGCCCCGAAGAACCCGCCTCCGATGACGATGACCGAGGGTCGCTCGCTGTGCATTGGGCTATCTTGGGGCACGCGGGGAGCCCGTACCGTCGATGATCGCCGAGTGCGGGGGAGGAGTTGGAGCATGCTGGGCGTTCCGGACAGCGGCTATGACCGGCTGTCGGCCCCGCCGACGACTCCGGGGACGTTGCGCGGCATCGCCCGGCTGATGCTCGCAGTCGCGTTGCCGGTCATGACCATCGCCCTGCTGCCGGCACTCCACCTGCCACCCGTCACGGGACCGCAGGACGTTCTCTCCCCGGCCGTGGTCGCAGGGCGCAATCCTTACGACGACTACCTGCGGTTTGCGGCCCTCGTTGGCAGCCTGTTGCTCGCGCTGTGGATCGCGGCGCCCGGATGGCCGCGCTCACGGCAACCTCCTCGCCGGCGGCGAGGTCGGTCCAAGACCCTCTCGGCGGCAACCGGACGCCGGCTGCTTGCCGGCCTTGGCATCGTCGCCTCGGCTCTGTGGATTGCGGCAGCGGTCACCTCGATGAACCCTGAGGCCCTGCCAAGCGAGTTCGACAACGCCGAGCTGGTCTCCTGGCTGCCGGCCTGGCTCCAGACCGCGAGCCCGCCGTCGCAATTCGTCTTGATCCACGGACCCGGCGTCGACATCGTGCCTGCCCTGGCCGCTCGGGCATTGGGAGCCGAGGGGACCGCCTGGACCACGCGCCTGGTCGCCAATGGCCTGGTGTGCCTGTCCGCCGCGCTCTTCCTCGGCTGCCTCTGGTGGCTCACGAGCAGCATGCGAGTGGGAACCGCACCGGGCACCCGGAGCGGGACGGGGCTGTCCAGTCGCCTGCTCGGGTTCATCGGCCTGACCGTTGGCCTCCTGCTGCTGGCGCCTCCCTCCCTGCCGTTCCTCAGCATCCCACTTCTTCTTGGTCAGATTGTCGCGTCCGTGCTTCTCACGGGCTCCCGTCGGCGTCCGAGGACGCGACTCGCGGCAGCCCTGGCTCTCGGGCTGCTGACGCCTCTCGGCGTCGGCTGGAGCTACCAGTACGGCATGGTGGGGGCTTCGGTCCTCGGCGCCGCCATGCTCATGCTGGTGCTTGAACGGCCGCTCCGAACGGCCGTGGCGTATTGGGTCGCCACGTTCGCGGGCGGAGCATTGGGCGCGCTGACGCTGGCGGCTGTCCTTGGGCCGATCGGGCTGGTCGCCGTCGTCGATCACCTGCGGTATTGGGCGACGGCCGGCATCTGGAGCTGGGAGACCGACCTCTTCGCCCCAGGCGAGTGGCTCCTGGTCATGCGCTTTGTGGTGCTGGCCCTGATCTGCGCGTCTGCACTCTGGCACCTGGCTCGTGCCTTCCGGGCTGGCGGCGCCCGGACAGCGGTCAACGAGAACGGCCCCGTGGTGCTCCTGCTGGTCGCATTCGTCGTCGGGAGCCGGGACATGCTGGACCGCACGGACGGCTCCCATATGGAGCGATCGATCGCGCTCGGCGGCCTCCTTCTTGCGTCCCTGACCAGCAATGCCAAGGGTGTGCAGGCATTCCTGCACCGTGGCAGCCGGGCGAGGCTGCCGATGCTGGCCGCTGTCGAGGTGCTCGTCATCTCGTTCGGGTTCCTTGGCTTTCGTCAGCTCCCAGCTGCGACAGCCTTCGTGGCGGGACTCACCACGCAGAACCATTCGGACACTTATCTTCTCGGGCCGATACGGGCGCAGGCGGGCCAGGCGCTTCGCGAGGCGGCGGACGCTAGTGGATCCGGCTGTGCGGTGATCTTCTCCGTCTCACCGCTACCCCTGTTCGCTTCGGATCTGCCGCCCTGTGCGCCATTCGGGTTCACCTTCTACGCTCGGACGGCAGCGGCGGATACCCAGATGGCAGCGACGATCCTCCGGCTGCATCCGCCCGTTGTCTTCGACGAGCGGCGGGCATCGAGCATCGACGGCCTGACTGCGGCCTCGGTCACGCCTCGCTCGGTGCAGGAGGTGCTCGGGGCTTACCGACCCACGGTTCCCGGCGATGTGTGGATCTGGGAGTGGAATGGAACCGCTCCGATCGTCAATCGACTCGCTGAAGGCATCCCCGCCACAGCCCACGTTGCCGACAGGCCGCGCATCGGCCCAGCCACGCCTGACCGGGCGGGACTCGAGCGGTCGGTCTCAGGATCGCTGACTGACCCAGCCCAGGGGACAACGGTCGATGCCGTCTATCTCAGCGTCGATGGCGGACCACCGGTGTCCGCAGGGCCACTTCGGGATGGAGACCCTGAGGCTGGCACATGGACGGGGTCCGCATCGCAGTTCAGCATTCCGCTCCCGACCCGCGGCCTGGCGCCGGGACGCCACGAAGCGCATCTTTGGGCGCTGGTTGGCGGCCAACTCGTTCCGCTGGCAGCAGGGACCCCGCTGCTCTTCACCGTGGATGCCTAGGCTGACCCGACGCCAGCCTGATCAGCCGGCGGCGAACGAGACCTCGCGCGGGCGGACGGACCGGGCCCCCTCGTCGTAGAGCTCCTGGACCTCGTTGACCATCAGCTGGATGCAGAAGCGGTCGTGGACCAGGTCGTGGCCTGCCCGGGCCAGCACGTCCGCGAGCTGGTGGTCCGCGAGGACGCGGACGATCGCGGCGGCGAGGGCCTGCGGGTCGTGCGCCGGGACCAGGAGGCCGGTCACCTCGTGCTCCACCATCTCCGGGATGCCGCCCACGTTGGACGCAACCACGGGCCGCGAGAGCGCCATCGCCTCGAGGATCGTGAGGCCCTGGGCCTCGCGGTAGGAGGGCAGGACCGCGACATCGAACGCGGCGGTGACCGCAGGGATGTCGTCACGGCGGCCGGTGAAGATGACGTGCCGCTCGATGCCGTGGTCACGGGCGATCTGGTGGAGCGCATCGAGACGGCTCCCCTCGCCCACGATCAGCAGGTAGGCGTGCGGGCGCTCCGCGAGCACCATCGGCCAGGCCTCGAGCAGCGTGGGGTGGCCCTTCTCAAGCTCCAGCCGGCCCACCACGCCCACGATCTCCGCCTCGGGATCCATGGAGTACTCGTCGCGGAGCGTGCAGCACGGCGCCTGGTGGTCGTACCGCTCGAGGTCCACGCCGTTGTAGATGAGCGAGCGCGGAGCGCCGAGCCGGCCCTCCTCGATCACCTTCGCATCGATCGCCTTGGACACGACCACGAGGCGGTCGATCTCCAGCGTCAGCCGGCGCAGCTCCTCCTGGTCCGCATCGGACCGGATGCGCGACGAGTGGACCGTGGACATCACGAACGGACGGCGGTGGCCGGCCTCGCGCAGCGCGATGGCGGCCTTGGTGCCCACGATCTCGGCCCGGTACATGTGGTTGTGGATGACATCGGCGCGGACATCGGCCAGGTGGGCGGCCAGGGTGGCGGTGGCGATGGCGTCGTCCGAGGTGTCGATCACCATGACCTCGAACCCGGCCCGCTGCAGCTTGCGGACCGCCGATCCGGGCGAGAACGAGACGATCGAGACGTCGTAGAACTCGCGGTCGAGGCGGTTGACGAGGTTGTAGACGTGCTCCTGGGCGCCGCCGTTGGTGCCGGTCGCCATGATCTCCACCACGCGCACGCGGTTGGACCCGGGGACCGGGAAGTGGACCATCGGCGCCACGCAGGGATCGCCGGGAAGCGGCTTCGTCATCGCTTGCCAGTTCGGCGGACCAGGAGCCGCTGGATTGGCTCGTTCACGGCGCCCCACTCGTACTTGTAGGGCTCGTCGCCGCGCAGGAAGTCCATCTGGCGCCTGCCCGAGGCGAGGGCGCGGCGGACCAGGCGCTCCACCATCACCACGCCCGGGGAGAGCTCGCGGGCCTCGGGGTCCACGCCGGCGTTGTAGTAGAGCAGCGTGTCGTCGGTCTCGAAGGAGACGCAGGCGGCGATGCGCCGGCCGTCCACCGTGAGGAAGGCGAGCCGCAGCGGTCCGCCGGTGCCCATCAGCTCGAACAGGCGCTCGAAGAAGCGCCGGCTCTGGGCACCGCCGGGCGTGTCCGGGAAGAGGCCGTCCGCGCCCCACCGCTTCTGGTGCAGGTCGATGAAGGCGGGCAGGTCCGCCTGGAGGTCGGTGGAGTCCACGAGGGCGACCTCGCCCGCCGCCTCGGCGCGACGGACCTTGCGCCGGATCTCGTGGCGCTCCTTCTTGCCCAGGGTGGCCAGGAAGTCGTCGATCGTGGCGCCATCCGGCAGGGCGGCGACGGGGCAGACCTCTTCCTGCTCCAAGGTCACGGTCCAGCCGTTGGTCATCTCGCGCGCCCCGAAGGCGGCAGCAAGATGCGTGGCGGCGGGATCCGTGTTCCGGAGCCGGCGCAGGTCCACCGCATCCCACAGCTCGGGGTGTTCCTCGTCGCCACCGCTGGCGCAGTAGCCCACCAGCGCGGACGCCGCGGCGGGGAGATCCCAGGGGCCGCACAGGATGGTGGCGTAGTCCGCGTGGTACGAGGCGCCGAAGAAGAGCGCCTTCCAGTCGGGCGAGACCGGCGTCAGCTCGGGGCTGTCGTGCGTGCGCATCGTCGTGAGCAGGGCCGCGTCGCCCGGCTCAACCTCGTGGCGGTGCATGAGCGGCAGGATCCCCACCGGCTCGGCATCGTCGAGGGCGTCCACCGGCACGAAGACCAGGGTCTCCTCGTGGGCGTTGTCCCCGTAGGCATCCCACCACGCACGCTGGAACGCCCACGACGAGAAGGGGGTCGCCCAGTGGTTCAGGGATGCGAGGCTGTCCCAGAGGCCCGGGTCCACCGACGCGAACGGGCGGCGCACGGCCCGGAGGATGCGTCGTTCAGCCACCGGCACGGGCTCGCCGGCAGCGGGCGAACAGTCTGGCTCGCCGGTCTGGTTCTGGGACTCCACGCGGCGGAGGATAACACCGGGGTGTTGTCGAGCCTTCCGCGGGGGCGTCGGCCCGGCGCCGGGTCAGGCCGGCTGGGCAGGGCCGGCCGGACGCGCGCGGCGCGTGCTCCCGAGCCACGCGATGAGCGGTATCGCAACCTGGGGAATCTCGTCGATCGAGTAGAGGATCCCGCCGCCCTGCGCGTTGCGGATCACGGTCACGTAGTCGGCCCACATGGGCAGGAACAGCAGCGAGACCACGCCCAGGGCGGCGAGGGCGATCCACCAGCTCCGCCTCCGGATGCCGACGAGGGCGAATGGCGCCAGCGTGGGCTTGAGCAGCACGAGGACCGACGGCCAGCCCAGGAGCGTGCCCAGCGCCAGCGCCGCGCTGATCCACATCCCGGGATTGCCGTGGAGCAGTCGGACGCCGGTGATCGGGAACCAGAGGCAGATCGCCATCGCCAGCCAGGCGGCCGGACTGGGCCGGTGGCGGAGGACCACGGCCAGGATCACCGCGTTCGGGACGGCCCACCAGAGCGGCGCCGGCAGCATCGTGAACGGCACCAGCAGGATCAGCATCGGGGGCGGGTAGAGCACCACGCCGTGGACCACCGGGTAGGGGCCGGCCAGCTGGGACGCGAGGTAGAACCCGTCGCCCGCAAGCCAGCTGCGGGTGGCGGCCATGTAGAGGTCGTAGTCCACGCCGATGTTGGACGTGCCGCCCGCGAGCAGGAACTGGGCCCACATCGCGAGGAACAGGCCCAGGAACACCACGGCCGCGCCGATGAGGAGGGCCCGGAACACCGGGCGCCGCGAGCTTCCGCTCACGGGATCACCACCGTCGAGAGGGGGAGGACGGGGTCAACGGGCCACTGGCCGAGCATACCAGCCGGGTCCGGGCAACCCTGCTGGACCACCGGCGGTTGCCGCTGGACCACCGGCGGTTGCCGCTAGACTCCCGCCATGCCGACCGCCTTCGCCAGCCTGCGCGTGCGCCTTGCCCGGCCGGTGATCGCCAACGCGCTGCTCGCGACGGCCGTGCTCCTGGTGGCGCTGCCCTGGATCGCGGCCCTCGTGGTGGATGCGTCCAGGGTCGCCTGGCTGGTGGGCATCGACGCCCGGATCTACTTCACCGCCACCGACAGCTGGCTCGCGGACGGCAGCTGGTACCTGCCGCGCCAGCTGCACGGCCCGTACTCCATCGAGTACGGCGACGTCCTCTACCCGCCGGTCCTGCTGTACCTGCTCCTGCCGTTCCGGATCCTGCCGATGCCGCTCTGGTGGCTGATCCCGTTGACGGCGATCGCCGTCGCCCTGGGGCGGATCCGGCCCCCGCGCTGGAGCTGGCCGCTCCTGGTGCTCTGCCTTGCGTACCCGTCCGGAACCGAGCAGGTCATCAAGGGCAACCCGGTGATCTGGATCGTGGCGGCGGTCGCAGTGGCGCTGGCCACGGGGCGGCCCACCACGCTGGCGCTGCTCAAGCCGTCGCTGTTCCCGTTCGCGCTGATCGGCATCCGGCGGCGCGAGTGGTGGCTGACGCTGGCCGTGCTCGGTCTCGCCAGCCTCCCCGTGATCTCGCTCACGCTGCTCTACCCGCAGGTGATCCTGGACTCGCGGGGCGGCGGGCTCCTCTACTCCGCACGCGACGTCCCGCTCGTCTGCCTGCCGCTGTTCGCCTGGCTGGCCGCGGGTCGCGGCCGGCGTCCTACTTCAGGAGCGCCCGCAGCCCCTTGAGGGAGAGCATCTTGGGGTCGTTGCGGAACAGGCGGCGGAGCAGGAAGTACTCCGGCATCGGCCGGTCGTCGGTGATCCTGGGCCCCTTGCCCACCGCATCGCGCAGCTGCCGGCCCTGGGCCCACGTGAGCGAGATCAGCGTGGACGCCCAGTCCTGGGCCGAGCGGTTGTTGGCATCGGGCGCGGAATCGACGTCGGCGAGGACGCCCGGGCGGGCCAGCACGTCGAGCAGCTCCTGCTGCGTGAGGTCCACGTTGCCGTCCGAGCCGATCATGTAGAACCCGTACCCCCCGGCACCCGCGATCACCTTCACGTTGGGGAAGGCACCGAGGAAGGTCCGGACGTGGGCCAGGAACTCCGTCTGGGTCTGGCCGTACGGCACCCACTGGACCATGACGCCATCGGGGTTCAGGCGCGCCTTCGCCGCCTGGTAGAACTCCAGGGTGCTGATCACGGAGACCCCGGAGCTCTCGATCGGCGGCGGCGGATCGACGATCACGAAGTCGTACATCCGGTCCGTGAGCTCCACGTGGTTCCGGCCGTCGGCGATGATCACCTGCCCCTTGGGGTTGGCGAGCACGGCGGCGGCATCCGGGTAGTACCAGTGGAACATCGCCGGCACGCTGGGCACCAGCTCCACGACGTCCGCCGCGACGCCCGCGTTGAGCGCCGTCCGGAAGCCCGTCCCCATGCCGAAGGCGATCACGAGGCCCCTGGTCGCGTTGGGCCGCAACGCGATGGGGATGAGCGGCATGAACTTGGTGTCCACGGTGATGATCGTCATCGAGGTGCCCGCCACCCAGATCTGGGGCTGGGTGTTGCGATCGCCCGCGACGACAGAGGCGATCTCGTCCTCCGCGGTCGCGTAGACGTGCCCGCCGGTCCGGTTGAGCATGGCCACGGTGGGGTTGGCGAAGGCGACGCCCGAGACCATGGCGACCACGACCGCGACCGCGACCACCGCGCCTGCCACGGCGCCCACACGCCGCGCGCCGGCCGTCAGCCGCTGCTCGCCCAGCAGCAGCGCCGTGCCCACCGCCGTGTTGACCAGGGCCAGCCCGGCCAGCGTTGCCGGCGAGCCGATCAGCGGGATGACGAAGAACGGCAGCACGAAGGTGCCCACCAGCGAGCCCGCCGTGTTCACCGCGAGCAGCGAGCCCGCGTCCGATCCCTCGGACCCGTGCCCGTCGCCGAGGAGCTGCGCGGTGGCCGGGAAGACGAGGCCCATGACGATGGTGGCGGGAAGCACGATCAGCGTCGCCTGCCAGGCGAAGGAGCCCAGCTGGGCGACGAACAGCTTGGAGGCCCCGGAGAGCGGCAGGCCGGGCGCGGTCAGGATCGCCGCCCCCGCGACCACCAGGACGGCCGTCACCAGCTGTGCCACGCCGATGAGGACAAGCGTGGACCGCACCCGGTGGCGCAGCCGCCCGAGGAGCGCCGCGCCGATCGCGATGCCCAGCAGGAACAGCACCAGGA
>JBAXFC010000057.1:0-12215 GCA_037140135.1 Chloroflexota bacterium | reverse complement strand
CTTCTGCCCCGTCCAACCCGTCCCCCCGCCACTTCCGGTACCTTTCGCCCGATGCCTCGACGACGCTTCCTCTTCGACGCCCCCAACCGGTTCGTGACCGGCACCGTGGGCGGTCCGGGCAACCGGACCTTCTTCCTCCAGGCCCGCGAGGGCACCCGCGTGACCTCGGTCGCGCTCGAGAAGATCCAGGTCGCGGCCCTTGCGGACCGTCTTGGCGATCTGCTCGACGAGCTCGTGCGGCGCGGTATCGACGGTTCGGACGAGCTCCCCGGCATCGTCGGCGACACCGCCTCGCTCGATGAGCCCGTGAACGAGGCGTTCCGCGTCGGGACGCTGTCCCTCGGCTGGGACACCGCCGACGAGCTCGTGGTGCTCGAGGCCCGGGAGCTCACCGAGGACGAGGACGAGGATCCCGAGGACGACGATCCCGAGGACGACGACGGACCGGACTTCTTCCGCGTCCGGATCACCGCTCGGGCCGCCCGCGAGTTCATCGCCAGGGCGTTGCGGATCATTGCGTCGGGGCGGCCGCCCTGCCCGCTCTGCGGCCAGCCTCTTGACCCGGGCGGCCATCTCTGCCCGCGCCGGAACGGCCACCTCCTCAACTGACCGGCACGCCGATGCAGCAGCCGGGTGGGGATGGGGACCGGGCGACGCTCGAGGACGACGTTCGCGCCGGCATGGCGTCGGAGATCGATGAGGACGCCTGGGTCGATGATCTCGACGAGTCCGACGAGTCCGACGACGATGAGGACGGGGCCGACGATTCCGATGATGACGAGGACCCCGATGACGAGGACGGGCACCACGCCATCGACGAGCTCGGGCTGCCGATGCCGGTGCTCACGGTCGAGGCGGCGCTCGAGCTCCTGACCCACGGTGAGATCGAGGTCGTGGGGCGGCTGTCCGCGTCCACCAACAACGCGATGCTCGCGGTCGCCCGCGGTGGCGGCCTCGAGGCCGCGTGTATCTACAAGCCGGTGATCGGAGAGCGGCCGCTGATCGACTTCCCGGACGGCACCCTCGCCCGGCGCGAGGTCGCGGCCTTCCTCGCGTCCAATGCGAGCGGCTGGAACATCGTCCCGGCAACGGTCCTGCGCGACGCCCACTTCGGCGAGGGCATGGTCCAGCTCTGGATCCGCGCCGACCCCGAGGCCGATCCGGTGGAGATGGTCATCGGCGAGGACCCGCGCCTGCGCTCGATCGCGGTCTTCGATGCCGCCGTCAACAACACCGACCGCAAGGCCGGGCACCTGGTCGTCGTGCCGGGCGGCCACGTGTACGGCGTGGACCACGGCGTCACGTTCTCGCCGGTGCCCAAGCTGCGGACCGTCCTGTGGGCGTGGCGCGGTCTCGCGTTCTCCGAGGAGGAGGCGGCGGTGCTGGCGTCGCTCCGGGCCGGGCTCGATGGCGCGCTGGGCGCCGCGCTGCGCGCGCTCCTCGACCCGATCGAGGTGGCGGCGACTGGTCGGCGCATCGACCGCCTGCTCGAAGCGGGCGTCTTCCCCCAGCCCGACCCCCGACGGCCCGCGATGCCCTGGCCGCCGGTCTGAGGGTTCGCCCTCTGCTCGCCCCAAGAGCAAACGGGCGCTTCCCGTTGCCAATCTGGTCGCCCCACGACCAGGAATCCACGCTCTCGACCTGAGATGGTGCGATCCGGGCGACGTGGCGAACAGCCTGACCACCCCGGACGTCAGAACCGGGCGAGGCGCCGGATCCGGTCCGCATGATCGGGGTACGCGTCCGCGAGGGCGGCGCCGCCGTTGAACGTCACTGCGTCGTCCGAGTACGGCGGCGCCATGAAGGTCGAGACCAGGGTCCACGCGCCCAGCGGCTCGGCGGCCTGCCACCAGCCGGCGGGGACGATGACCTGCGGTCGCTCGCCGGCCTCGAGGTCGGGGCCGAGGACGGGCTCCGTGAGCTCGCCGTCGGGCGAGACAAGGAGCATCCGCGCGGGTGATCCGGCGTGCCAGGCCCAGATCTCGAGGTGGTCGAGGCGGTGGAGGCCGGACGCCTCCGGGACGGCCATCAGGTAGTAGATCGCCGACGATCGGCCGTCGTGCCAGGTCTGTGCCACCCGCCCGCCCTCGGGCTCGAGCGGGACGAGGCCCAGGAGCTGCGTGATGCGGTCGGGGGTGAGGTCGGCCATGGCGCCGATCGTACGACCGGGGAGGGGAGTCGCGCCGACGCCTCGCACACCCCGCCCCGTTGGGGCACGATGGTCCCATGCGACGCTGGAACGGCTGGGGCGACGAGGATCAGCACGCCGAGGTCTCCCCCACCGGGCTCAAGTTCCTGGCCGACACGCTCGGCGAAGGACACAGGCCCCGCGACACCACGCTCGGCGCCCTCGTGGCCGCCACCCCCGAATCGCGCCTGCGCGCCGACCACGTGCTCGACACGGACGCCGAGGTCCGCATCCGCCACGCCCGGGGCCAGTCCTTCCCGGACATGATCGCGCTGCGCGGCGGCCGCCTCGAGGCCGTCCCGGACGCCGTCGCGAGACCCACGACCAACGAGGACGTCCGCCGCCTCATCGACACGGCGCGGGCCCTCAACGCCCGCCTCGTCCCGTACGGCGGCGGCACCTCGGTCACCGGAGGCGTCTCGATCCGCCGCCTCCCCGACCCGGTCATCACCGCGGACCTCTCCGGCCTCAAGGGTGTCCGCGAGCTCGACGAGCGCAGCGGTCTCGTCACCGTGGGCTCGGGCACCATCGGCCCCGACCTCGACGCGTATCTCGCGGACCGCGGCCTCCATATCGGCCATGAGCCGCAGAGCTTCGAGCTCGCGACGGTCGGTGGCTGGGTCGCAGCGAGAGGTTCCGGCCTGCGCAGCTTCGGCGTCGGGCGGATCGAGAGCCTGTTCGCGGGCGGCACGCTCGAAGCCCCCGCGGGCACGATGACGATGCAGCCGTTCCCGGCCTCGGCCGCCGGCCCCGACATGCGCCAGCTCGTGCTCGGCAGCGAAGGCCGCCTCGGCTTCCTCACGGACGTCATCCTGCGGACCAGTCCCCGTCCCGAGGGCGGGGGCCTCGAGGCCTGGGCGATGCCCGGCTGGCAGGTTGGCCACGAGACCGTGCGAGCCATCGCCCAGGCCCGCATCCCGCTCTCGATCCTTCGCCTCTCCAACCCGGCCGAGTCGCGGACGCTGCTCACCTTCGCGGACCACCAGGGCCCGGTGAAGGCGCTCCGGGCGTATATCCGGGCACGTCGCAAGCCCAATGACTGGGCGCTGCTCCTCACCGGCGCCGCCGGCCGCACGGGCGTGGCCCGCAGCGCCCGCAACGAGGCGGCGGAGATCATCGGCCGCCACGGCGGCCTGCGGCTCCCGGCGCTCGCGGAGACCTGGTTCGCCACGCGGTTCAAGTCCCCGTACCTGCGCAACTCGCTCTGGGAGGCCGGCTACGCCTCGGACACCCTCGAGACCGCCGCCGACTGGTCGCACGTGCCCACGCTCCTCGCGTCGCTCGAGACCGCGATCGCCGAGGCGCTGCTCCCCTACCGGGAGAAGGTGCACGTGTTCACGCACCTGTCCCACCTCTACCCGTCAGGCTCGAGCATCTACTCGACCTTCATGTTCCGCCTCGGTCCGGACCCGGACGGGACGCTCGCCCGCTGGCAGGCGATCAAGCGCGCGGCGTCCGCGGCCGTCGCCGCCGGGGGCGGCACCATCAGCCACCACCACGGGGTGGGCACCGACAGCGCGGCGTACATGGCCGTCGAGAAGGGGCAGCTCGCGATGAACGCCCTCAAGGCCGCGGTCCGCACGTTCGACCCGGACGGGATGATGAGCCCGGGCGTCCTCCTCGGCGAGGCCGGACGATGACCGCCGACCGCGTCCTCGCCATCGACGTCGGCACGCAGAGCGTGCGGGCGATGGTCTTCGATGCGGCGGGCAACCTGCTCGCCCGGACCAAGGTGCCCATCGAGCCGTACACGAGCCCCAAGCCCGGCTGGGCAGAGCAGGACCCGGAGCTCTACTGGCGCTCCATCGGCGAGGCGTGCCGGCGCCTGTGGGACCTGCCCGAAGGGCGGCGCGACGCCCTGGCCGGCGTGACCCTGACGACGCAGCGGGGCACGGTCGTGGTGGCGGACGAGCACGGCGAGCCGCTGCGGCCCGCGATCGTCTGGCTGGACCGCCGTCGCGCCGAGGGCCTGCCGCGCCTCGGTGGCAAGTGGGGCCTCGCCTTCAGGGCCGTCGGCGCCACGGAGACCGTGGCCACCTTCATGGCCGAGGCCGAGGCCAACGTGCTCGCCCGCGACGAGCCCGAGGTCTTCGCGCGGGTCGGCCGCTACCTGCTGCTGTCGGGGTTCCTGGTGGGCCGCCTCACCGGCGAGTTCACGGACTCCGTGGCGGCCCAGGTGGGCTACGTCCCGTTCGACTTCAAGGCCCTCGGCTGGGCCGGGGACGGCGACTGGAAGTGGCAGGGCCTCCCGATCCGGCGCGAGTGGCTGCCGCCCCTCGTTCCACCCGGCGGCACGCTGGGCCGGATCACCGCCGCCGCGTCCGAGGCCACCGGAATCCCCGCGGGCCTGCCGCTGATCGCCGCCGCGGGCGACAAGGCCTGCGAGGTGCTGGGATCGGGCGCGCTCGAGCCGCACGTGGGCGCCGTCTCACTGGGGACCACGGCCACCTTCAACACGACCCACCGCCGGTACGTCGAGGTGATCCCGATGGTGCCGCCGTACCCGGCCGCGGTCCCGGGCGCCTACAGCCTCGAGGTCCAAGTCTACCGCGGCTACTGGATGATCGAGTGGTTCAAGCGCGAGTTCGGCTCGCTCGAGGTGGCCCGAGCGGCCGCCGCCGGCACCGATGCCGAGCCGCTGTTCGACGAGCTGATCGCGGCCACCCCGCCGGGCTCGATGGGCCTGATCCTGCAGCCGTACTGGTCGCCGGGCGTCCGCGTCCCGGGGCCGGAGGCGAAGGGCGCCGTCATCGGCTGGGGCGACGTCCACACCCGCGCCCACCTCTACCGCGCGATCCTCGAGGGCCTGGCCTACGCGCTCCGCGAGGGCGCCGACCGGACCGTCAAGCGCACCAAGGTGCCGGTGACCGAGGTCCGGGTCTCGGGCGGCGGCTCCCAGAGCCCGTCCGCGATCCAGCTGACCGCCGACGTCTTCGGCCTGCCGGCGTCGCGGCCCCACACCCACGAGACCTCGGGCCTGGGGGCCGCGATCGACGCGATGGTGGGCCTCGGGATGCACCCCTCCTTCGAGGCGGCGGTGGCCGCCATGACCCGCGTCGCCGAGACACGCGAGCCGGACGCCGCCAACCATGCGGTCTACGAGGATCTCTACCGCAACGTGTACCTGCGGATGTACGAGCGCCTCAAGCCGCTCTACGAGGAGATCCGGCGCATCACGGGGTACCCGCCCGAGGCCTGACGGACACCCCGTCTCGGGGTGCTCCCCCACCCCGTCCCGGAGCCCGGAAACGGGGGCTGGTTGACAGGATCGCCGCTGGGCATGATCATTCCGACATCGCCCGACCACACGCGCCGCGAGTTCGACGCCCAACACGCGTAACCGCCGCCGCGCCGGGTACCAATAAACAGCTGCTCCGGCCCCGTATGCACAAGTCCGGCCGTTGGAGCGGCAGATGGCCCGTCACAGACCGACGGAGCCCCGGAAAGGAACTCCACTTCATGCTCTCTCGCGCCACCACGAACGCCGTGGCGCATCGCGCCAGCTCGATGCGCCGGCTGCGCCGTCGAACGGTCGCTGCGGTCCGCCTCTATTGCGCGACCAACGGCTGCACGTCCTTCCTCGTCATCGACGAGGCCTCCCAGGTCGCCCACTGCGAGATCTGCGGCTACAGCCGCCGTCTCTGGTAGGCGGCGGCCCACCACACAAGGCTCCGCGGCAGGAGCAATCGCCTTCGCCCGAGCCATCCCGGCCGGCCCCAGCGGGCCGGCCGTTCGATTCCCCCCGTCACCACGCCGCGCGACACGGAGTGCGCGACGGCCCGGACCCGGCATCATCAGCATCGACACCGAGCAGCCGGCCCCTGAGGCCGGGAAGGAGACCCGTCGATGACCGCTCCGCGCACCGTGGACCCCGCCCGCCTCGAGGGACTCATGGCGGCCGAGCTGGCGCGCTTCGAGACGGCCAACCCGAAGTCCCGTGCCCTCTTCGAGCGCGCCCAGGACTCCCTGCTCGACGGCGTCCCGATGAACTGGATGGTCAAGTGGGCGGGGTCGTTCCCGCTCTTCGTCGCGGAGGCATCGGGCGCCCGGTTCACGGACGTGGACGGCCACGAGTACGTGGACTTCTGCCTGGGCGACACGGGCGCGATGGCCGGGCACGGCCCCGAGGCGACGCGGCTCGCCGTCGAGGCGCAGATGCGCCGCGGCATCACCCACATGCTGCCCACCGAGGACGCGATCTTCGCCGCGGATGAGCTGCGCCGCCGGTTCGGCCCGCGCTACTGGCAGTTCACGCTCACCGCCACGGACGCGAACCGCTTCGTCATCCGCCTGGCGCGGCACATCACCGGCCGCTCCAGGATCCTCGTCCACAACCACTGCTACCACGGCTCGGTGGACGAGACGTTCGCGGTCATCGGACCCGACGGTGAAGCGCTCGCCCGGCGCGGCAACATCGGCAAGCCGGTGGACCTCTCGGAGACGACGCGCGTCGTCGAGATCAACGACCTCGAGGGTCTCGAGCGCGAGTTGGCGAACGGCGATGTGGCCGCCTGCCTCTTCGAGCCCGCCCTGACCAACATCGGCATCGTGCTCCCGGAGCCCGGCTACCACGAGCGTGTGCGCGAGCTGACGCGCAAGTACGGAACGCTGCTCATCAACGACGAGACCCATACGATCTGCGCCGGCCCAGGGGGCTACACCGGCGCCCACGATCTGCGGCCCGACTTCGTGACCATCGGCAAGACGATCGGCGGCGGCATCCCGGCCGCTGCCTACGGCTTCACCGAGGAGGTTGGCGACCGGATCCGCGCCTCGATCCCGCGCGAGGACAGCGATGTCGGCGGCGTCGGCGGCACCCTGGCCGGCAATGCGCTCTCGCTGGCCGCGATCCGCGCGACGCTGACCCACGTCCTCACCGCCGAGGCGTTCGAGCGGATGATCCCGCTTGCCGAGCGGTTCGAGGACGGCGTCAACGGCGTCCTGGCCGCGCACGACGTCCCGTGGCACGTGACCCGCCTCGGTGCCCGGGCCGAGTACCACTTCCTGCCGACACCGCCCAAGAACGGGACCGCGCTCCACGATGCCGCCGACCCCGAGCTTGAGCGGTTCCTCCACCTCTGGGCGATGAACCGGGGCGTCCTGATGACGCCGTTCCACAACATGGCGCTGATGTCCCCGGCCACCGTCGAGTCCGACGTGGACCGCCACACGGAGATCTTCGAGGAGGCCGTGGTCGCGCTCTTCGGGTAGGTCTGCGGAGCGGCGGTGGCGACGGCGTACACACCGGTGTGTCAGAACGGTGGTGCTGCTGCGTGGCCCACCCGCGGAATCGATGGAACCGGGGCAATGTCACGCTCGCCATCCCCGGTTCCGACACGGGGCCGAGTCGCGGGCGCCGTGACGACCGCTTGGCGGACCGCTCAGGAAGGGCCCGCGCGAGGGCCTCGTCGGGGCGTGATCAGGGCGAGGAGCACCACGCCCACGACCGGGCTGACGACGAGGGCGAAGAGGCCCCAGGCCAGCGCGCTGTAGCCACGGTTGCCGGCCGTCACCCCGACCAGCCCGGCCCCGACGACCCACGCGACCGCGAAGGCGATGTACGTGATCGCCGGGATGATCTCCATGGACGCCCTCCCCCACGTGCTGCTTGCGCGAATAGGATGTTCCCCACCAGGGAGTTGGTCAAGCGTCGCGCGCCCTGGTTCCGGTCAGGCCTGGTCAGTGCCCGGCGCGGGGAATGGCCATTCGATGCCGGCCTCGGCCAAGTGCGCCGCGGCCTCGGCCATGAACGCCGCCGTCTCGGGGTCGAGCAGCAGCTCGTCGAGGGTGCGGGGGTCGTCCATCGCCTCGACCTGATCTTCGGGCATCCGGTGAACGCTCAGGCGGTACCCGACCGCGCGACTGCGGATCTCGACCAGGCGCGCCTCGCGCACGAGCGCGGCGTCCGAGATACACCCGCCATCGACCAGCGCCGCGACAACGGCCGCAAGGATGTCGAGGGCAGGGACACCCAACGGCTGCTCCCCGGTCTCGAGGATCAGCTCGAGGCCGACGGGCGAGTTCCATGGACTGGCGAGGTCCGGGCGGGCGGCGCGGATGGCGGCCATGAGCGTCTCGCGCGCGGCGACCTCGGAGGCGACCGCCGATCGAGCCTGCATCGGCGGCACCGTCTCGAGCGCGACCTCGATCTGGCGCGCCTGCCAGCCCTCATGGGGTTCGGCGCCATCGGCGTCGGCGTCCGCGTCGGCGTCCGCGTCGGCGTCGTCGTGGCCATCCACGTCGCCCGGATCGGCCTCGGCGATCGCCTGGACACGGTCCCAGACCGACGCCGGCATGCCCTGGCTCCAGACCATCGCGAGCGCCCGCCGAAGCCTCGGATTGACCGCGGCCTCGGCTTCGACGGCATCGATCACGCGGGCACCGTGGCGCGCGAGGTAGTCCTCGAGCGGCCCGGCGGCCAACAGGCCGAGGTTCGTGTCCGGGACGCGGCGGACAAGCTCGAGCAGGATCGGCCAGGCGAGGTCCGGCCGCCCATCGACCAGGGCCTCCACCACGTTCCAGGTCCAGTGGTTCTCGCCGGTCCAGCCGTCGAGCTGGGCGAGGTAGCCGTTGATGACCAGGCTCGTGAGCGTGTCCAGCGTCATACCTGCGTCTCCTCGTTGGCGCGGAGCCACCAGCGGCGCTCGCGGACGGGCTCGCCGGCGATCTCCTCCACCAGCTCCTCGCCGGGCTCGAAGCCGCGGGCGACATAGAACGGCTCGCCCAGGACGTTGCCGACCAGGACATCCGCGGCAAGGTCACGACCCGGGATCCTCGCCAGCAGGGCATCGAGGAGGGCCGTGCCAAGGCCGCGGTTGCGGGCGGTCGGCCAGGTGTAGATGGCCACCAGCTGGACGTGGTCCTTGTGATCCACCGTCTCGGCGAAGGCGTCGGGCGGGCCGGCGGGATCGCGGCCGGGGAGCAGGGCGACGAGGATGACGTTCCGTTCCAGCCGCACCTCCAGGCGCTCGGGCGCGTAGGCACGGGCGAGGAAGCGCTCGATCGCGTCGGGCTCGATGAGGCCCACGTAGGTCGTTCGCCACGCGGCGGCGGCGATCGCGCGGACGGCGTCGAGATCGGCGGGCGCGGCGCGCCGGACGAGGACGGACTGGGTGCCCCGAGACTCCACGCGGGAAGTGTACGCAACCGCGTTCCTCGATCCGCCGGCGCACCGCGGCTCCGTAGAGATGAGCCGGCGCTGCCGGCCTCCACGGGCGATCACCGGCTCGCGCCGGGCACACGGCCGGCGTCCGTGATCGGCGGGCGCGCGATATCGTCAGGGCGGTGACCCGCCCAGCCGCCGCCCGACTCGACCCCATCGCCCTCGCCTCCGGGCGCCGCCGTGCCCGAGCCACCCTTGTCGCCGGGGTCGCGCTCGGCAGCACCGGACATATCGCGGCGGTCACGGTCGCGACGATCGTGGCCAAGGACCTCCTGGGCTCCGAGACGTTCGCGGGGGCCCCCGGCGCCAGCGTCGTCCTCGGCGCGGCGCTTGGCGCGATCCTGCTCTCGGCCCTGATGGCCCAGCGCGGCCGCCGCCTGGGGCTCTCGCTGGGCTACGGCATCGGCGTGCTCGGGGCGCTGCTGGCCACGGCCGCGGTGATCGTGCGCTCGTTCCCGCTGCTCCTCCTGGGCACGATGCTCATCGGCTTCGGCAACACATCCAACCAGCTCTCGCGATACGCGGCCGCGGACATGGCGCCCGAAGCGAAACGGGCATCGGCGATCGGCCTCATCGTCTGGGCCTCCACGATCGGCTCGGTCATCGGCCCCTCGCTGGTGCCGGTCGCCGGGACGATCGCGATGAGCGTGGGCCTGCCGATGCTGGCCGGGCCGTACCTGGTGCCCGTCCTGTTCGTGGGCATCGCCGCCATCGGCTCGTTCGTCTTCCTGCGCCCCGATCCGTACGACCTCGCGGAGGATGACGCGCTCGCCGGCTCGGACCAGCCGGTCTCCACGGACCCCGTGACCGCGATCCTGCGCAGGCCGGGCGTCGGGCCCGCGATCGTCGCGCTGATCGTCGGGCAGTTCGTGATGACGCTGATCATGACCATGACCCCGCTCCATATGACGCAGCACGGGCACGACCTGGGCGCGGTGGGCCTGGTCCTCTCGGGACACACGCTGGGCATGTTCGCCCTGTCCCCGATCTCCGGCCGCCTGACCGAGCGCTTTGGCTCGGTGCGGACGATCTTCCTGGGCGCGCTCGTGCTCGGCGTGTCGGCCGTGATGGCGGCCACCGCGCCTGCCGACGGCGGCGGGATCCTGCTGCTCGCGCTGTTCCTGCTCGGCTACGGCTGGAACCTGGGCTTCGTGGCGGGCTCCACGATGCTCTCGGAGCGCCTCGAGATCCACGAGCGGACACGGATCCAGGGCCTCGCGGACGCGCTGATCTGGTCGGCGGCGGCCGCGG
This sequence comes from Chloroflexota bacterium, assembly GCA_037140135.1. GTDB lineage: Bacteria > Chloroflexota > Limnocylindria > Limnocylindrales > CSP1-4 > CAIXZV01. Next base: position 1,614 of record JBAXFC010000057.1, on the reverse strand, counting down.
CAAGCCTGGGCTCCGGGATCCTGATGGCGGCGGCGGGGTACACCGCGCTCGGCGTGCTGGGCATCGGGGCCGTGATCGTGATGGCCGCGGTGATGCGCAGGCACCACCGGGCAGGCGCGGGCGCCTGACCGGATCGACGTCGGCCCGGCCCGTCCCGGTTCGGCGCCAGCGACTGCGGAAACCCCGGAGCGGCGGCGACCGCCGGACCCCGGGGCGGCGGCGGCGCTGGACCTCGGAGGGCCCGCGACGCGGACTACTCGCCCAGCTCCTCCACCACCCACGCCGCGAGGACGCGGGCGCAGGCCTCCACCTCGTCGAGCGGCACGAACTCGTCGGCCGCGTGGGCCTGGCGGACATCCCCCGGGCCGTAGATCACGCAGGGCGTGTCGCCGACGTCGATGAACAGCCGCATGTCGGCCCCGTACGGGACGCCCTGGAGCCCTGGCCGGCGACCCGTCACCGCCTCGGCGACCGAGGCAAGGCCAACCGGCAGCGGATGGTCCAGGGGCACCTGCGAGGACGCGAACTCGGCCCCGTACACCTCGACCGTCGCGGGGTGGCCGGCCAGGAACGGATCCGCCGCGCACGCGGCCTCGATGCATGCCCGCAGCTCGGCCGCGGCATCGGCCGGCGACTGGCCCAGCCGGACGCCATAACGCCCGTCCGCGACCACCTTGTCCATCACCGACGACGCCCACTCGCCGCCCGCGACCTTGCCCACGATCGTCGGGTACGGGAGGCCCAGCGCGGTCATCAGCGGATCGGTCTCCGCCCCGTTGCGCCGGGCCTCGTCGGCCTCGAGCGCCCGGATGAGCGTGCCCAGGTTGTCCAGCGCGGAGACACCCTCGAGCCGCCGGCTGGCGTGGGCCGCCCGGCCCGGGACGGTCAGCCGGAACGTGATGGCGCCGGCGTGGGCGACGATGACATCGAGCGACGACGGCTCCGGGATGATGCACAGGTCGCCGGTGGCGCCGGCGCGGATCGCAGCCAGCGTCCCCTGCCCACCATCCTCCTCGGACGGGACCAGGGCGACGACCAGCTCCCCGCGGAGGCCGTGAAGCGCCCCTGACGCGCCCAGCGCGCGCACGGCACCCAGGATCGCCGCCACGCCGCCCTTCATGTCGCAGGCACCGCGGCCGTAGAGCCGCCCGTCCCGGACCTCGCCCGAGAACGGCCCGCCGGTCCAGCTGGCCGGATCGCCGGCCGGCACCACGTCCGTGTGCCCGGAGAGCACCACCCGCCGTCCGCCCGTGCGCCCGGCCCGGCCGATCACCACGGGCAGCGTCGTCCGCTCGACCTCCTCGCCCGGCCAGGCGGGGTCGGCACGGATGTCCGCGGGATCGGGATGGAAGATCTCCACCGTCATGCCCAGCGCCTCGAGACGGTCCGCCAGCCGCCCGGCGACCATGTCCTCCCGGGCGGTGACCGACGGAACCCGCACGAGGTCCGCCAGGTCCGCGGCAAGCGCCAGCGGATCGACGGCGGCCGCAGCGGCCGCAGCCCCGGCTCCAAGCCCTGACGGCGACGGCACCCCGCTCATGCCCGAAGCACCGGGCGCGTCAGGCAGGTGACCCCGCCCGATCCGTTCTCGCCCACCTCGCCGAGCGGCACGCC
>JBAXFC010000056.1:0-12239 GCA_037140135.1 Chloroflexota bacterium | reverse complement strand
GTCTATGGGATCGTGAGCCAGAACGGAGGCTTCATCGACGTTGCCAGCACGCCGGGTCGCGGGACCGTCATGGCGCTCCACCTGCCCCGGTACGCGGGTGGGGCGTTGCCGGAGGTTGCGGGCCAGAGCTCGCCGGCGGTCGTCGGCGGCATGGAGACGATCCTGCTCGTCGAGGATCAGCCGGCGATGCTCACTGTCACGGCCCGCTCCCTTGAGCGGCTCGGCTACACCGTGATCGCCGCGGGCTCCCCGGCCGAGGCCATCAGCCAGGTCCGCGAGCGCCCCGGCGAGATCCACCTCCTCGTGGCGGACGTGGTCATGCCGGCGATGAACGGCCGGGACCTTGCCGCCCGGCTCGGCGAGCTGCGTCCCGGTCTGCGGTGCCTGTTCATATCGGGCTTCACGGCCGACGTTGCTGACCGCCACGGCATCTCTGGACCGGGAATGCACGTGCTCGCGAAGCCGTTTGCCGCAGGGGCGCTGGCCGCCAAGGTGCGCGAGGTGCTGGACGGCCAGCCATAGGGCGCAGGATCCGCCGCTGCGGGTGGACCGCTGCGCCGCGCGCCGTGGTCGCCCTGCAGAATGCGATCGTCGGCGATCCACTGGGCTTCGCCCGTGCCGCCCTTGACACCATCCGCGACGGAGCTGCGTCCCTCGCCTCGACGGCGCCCGCTCCCCCACTCGCCGAGCGCCTTGCGGATGAGCGGGGAACGAGCGATTCAGGGCACGTTTGACGTACGGCCCGTTGTGGGGGCCGTTGCCGCAGGCGTAGACGGTCACAGGGATCTTCAGCGCTTGGACCTGCTGGTATGCATTGACTGGTGCATCGGTCTGCATATCATTGCGTCATGCGTCGGCATACCACGATTGACATCGACATGGACCTCGTCCGGGAGGCGGGCGTCGCCCTCGGCACCACGCGCATGACCGAAACGGTCCACGCCGCCCTCGAGGACGTCGTGCGGCGGCGGCGCTTGCAGGGACTCCTCGAGCTGCGGCCGGCCCTCGGCCTCGACGACCTCCGGGCGATGCGGACGCACCGCTTCGCCGAGCGGCTGGAGCCCTACGGCAACGATGAGGGACCGAGCACGTCGTGATCGAGCTGTTCGACACGAGCGCGCTCATCCTGGCGGCGAGGAACCCCGAGGCCGCCGATGCGCTGCGGGAGGCGATCAGCGGACCCGGCGTGGCGGTCACGGACATCGTCGTGATCGAGTACCTCAACGGCGCCCGCAACCTGGCTGAGTACGACCGGTTTGCACGCACGCTCGATGCAGCGGTGCAGCTGCGGGCTGAGCCGGCCGACTGGGACCGGGTCCGCGACGTGCATCGCCGGCTGGCCGCCAGCGGGCCTGGTCACCAGCGGTCGGCGTCGCTGCCGGACCTCGTCATCGCGGCTGTGGCGGAGCGCGGCGAGGTGATGCTCGTCCACTACGACGAGGACTACGAGCGCATTGCCGCCATCACGGGTCAGCCGACGCGCTGGGTCCTGCCGCGCGGTTCGGCCTAGGAGCAGCCGCCCGGCACCTTCGGCCTTGGAGCTCGCCGGCCTGGATCGCCATCGTGTCCACCATGCCATAGGGATACGAGGCGAAGCCGGATTGATTCACAGGGCTCCGGAGTCCGTCCGAGCCGACCGCGGGAAGGCCCTACTCGCCGAGCGCCTTGGAGACCGATCTCGCGTTCCGCTGAACCGTCGGCATCCCATGGGGACGGCTTCCCGTTGTCGAGCGGCCCCACCTCCCCGTTGCCTGACCCCCTGCGTTCAATCCTCGGACTCCTGGGTCCCCGTCCCTGTCGCCAGATGATCTCGTGGGCCACAAGGGCCACCGGTTCAGGACGGGACCCCTGTTCCCGGCCGACTCCCGGCAGCCCCGGGAGAGCGGTGGCGACGCGGTCCGCACTCCGCTGGCGGACGGCTCCGCGTACGAGGCTGCGATGGCGCGGGCGCGGCAGCCGGCCTGCAGCATCCACGTCTTCATCTTCTTTTCATGAAGCACCTGCGCCGCCGGCCGCCCGCCGCCGTACGGTCGGCACGACAGCGCGGGAGGCCCCAGACAGGGTCCCGACCGCGAAGGCACGAAGGCAGGGAGAGACCCGATGGACATCGCGCTCGCCGGAACGACAACCCGGACCAAGGGCCGCCGCATGCGCGCCATGGCGCTCGCCGCGATGGGCATGCTCCTGGTCCTCTCGCTCGGCTCCGGCACGGCGCTGGCCGACGGCGGCCGGCACCACCGCAACGCACAGAACACCTTCACCAAGTGGATCACCGCATACCCGGCGATGGCGGGTGTCGTCGGTGGCGACGTCGGTGGCGGCACGTACGCAGGCGAGATCCTGTCGCTGACGGTCACGGCCACGGGCCTCGAGATCGACGCCGCGTACCACTTCAACGGGTCGAGGCACTCGTTCACCGCACTCGTCCACGTCGCTCAGACCGGCTTCGCCGACGGCTCCACCGCGGTCATCACCGGGCAGGTCACGCAAGGCTGGCTGCGGGGCAACGCCGTGAGCGGCGCGTACACCCAGGTCTCCTGCACCCAGGGCACCTGCTTCACGGGCACGCTGGACATCCTGCGGGGAACCAGGGCCGACGACGACTGACCCCTCCTCCGCAGCACGCGAACCGATGGCCGGGCACCAGGGCTGGTGCCCGGCCATCGTCCGCCAACCACGCGCCGTCCGACAGAAGGGGCATTGACATGGGGCGCAGACTCCTGCTCATGACACGCACGGTTCGCCAGCTGATGGACGAGCAGGCGGCGGGGCTCGTGGGCCGCGAGGACGAGAAAGCGGTCCTCCGCCGGCTCCAGGATGAGGGTGGCCCCCGGGTGGTCTTCGTCCACGGGATCGCCGGGATCGGCAAGACCGCGCTCATCGAATCGTTCGCGGTCGAGGCCCGCGCGTGGGGCACGACCGTGCTCCGGCTGGACTGCCGCTGGATGGAGCCGACCGAGCGCGGGTTCCTCGCGGCGCTCGAGGAGCGAACAGGCGGCCAGCTCGCAACGCCCGAGGACGCGGCAAACCGGCTCGGTGGCCTTGGCGACCAGGTGGTCCTCGTGCTCGATACCTACGAGCTGTACCGGATCCTGGATCCGTGGCTGCGCCAGGTGTTCGTGCCCGCGCTCCCCGGCAACGTCCGGGTCATCATCTCGGGGCGTGAGGCGCCGATGACGGGATGGCCCAGCTCGCTGGGCGCCCTGTTCCGCGGCCTGCCGCTCGGCAACCTGGGCCATCCCGATGCGGACGCCCTGCTCGTCGCTTCGGGTATCGCGCCGGCCGATGCGGACCGCATCTACCGGATCGCCCGCGGCCACCCGCTGTCGCTGCGGCTCGCAGCGTCTGCCCTGGCCGAGCGGCCGGGCGTGAGCCTGGAGGCGGTGACCGTCAAGACGATCGTGGAGGAGCTCACGGAGCTCTACCTCGGCGTGCTCGACGACCGGACCCGCCAGGCGCTCGATGCAGCGTCGGTCGTCCGGCGTGCCACCCTCTCGCTCCTGGGCGCGATGCTGCCCGAGTCGGCCCCCCAGGATGCCTTCGACCGCCTGACGGCACTCCCGTTCGTGGACCTCGGCGATGACGGTCTCGTCCTCCACGACACGGTGCGCGAGGCGATCGCGGCCCAGCTCCTGGCCACCGATCCCGATCGATCGCGACGCTATCGCGCAGCGGCATGGCGGCAGCTCCGCGACGAGGTGACCCGCGCTCCCGGCCATGAGATGTGGCGCTATACCGCCGACCTGCTCTACATCCTGCAGAACCCGGCCGTCCGTGAGGCGTTCTTCCCGACGACCGAGCATCTCTACTCCGTGGAGGTGGCGCGCCCGGAGGACCATGTGGCGATCGCCGCGATCGCAGCCCGCCACGAGCCCGACGCCTCGAGGGCCGTGCTGGAGCTGTGGTGGCGCCTGATGCCGGGGGCATTCCGGGTCGCCCGCGACCGCGGTGGTTCGGTCGCCGGCTTCTCCCTGTACCTGGAGATGGACGAGATCAGTCACCGCCTGGTGCAGGAGGATCCGGTGGTGGGCCAGTGCTGGGAGCACCTGCGCGCCCACCCGGTCCCGCGAGGTCAGCGGAACCTGTTCAGCCGGCTGATGATCGCCCTCGAATCCGGCGAGTCCTCCTCCGCCGTCCAGGCCGCCCTGTGGCTGGACCTCAAGCGGCGCTACATGGAGCTCAGGCCCAATCTGCGGCGGCTCTATACGGTGGCCCGCCATCGCTCCACCTGGGAGCCGATGGTCAACTCACCCCTGGGATTCGAGCGGCTCCCGGGCGATCCCCCCGAGCTCGATGGCATTCCCTACTACCCGCTCATCCTGGACTTCGGGCCGTCGTCGGTGGACGGCTGGCTCTCGAAGCTCGTTGCCGGCGAACTGCGGATCGAGGAGGACTCGATCCTGGACCTGGTCCAGCACCAGCTGGTCCTCGATGGCCGGCGGGTGGACCTCACGAAGCTCGAGTTCGAGGTGATCAGCTACCTGTACCAGCGGCGTGGCGCCGTCGTGGAGCGGTCGGAGCTGTTGCGTGACGTGTGGGGCTACGACGATGACGGCGGGAGCAACGTCATCGAGGCGAACGTGCGATCGCTGCGGCACAAGCTCGGGGACCGGGCCACGTCGATCGAGACCGTCCGCGGCCTGGGCTATCGCTTCGCCGCTCCCGCGTAGGTGTCCGGAGCCCCGGGCGCACCGTCACCCGCTATCGGCGTCCGGGGGCGTCCGGGGGGTGACCGCCCCCGGGACGGGCGCGGTGGCGACGGCGCTCCCGGTCAGTGCGCCGGCGCGTCCAGCAGGCCCCGCAGCCGCCGCAGGAGGTCGTCCGCCACGAACGGCTTGGCGATGAAGTCGCTGACCGCACCACCAAGGCCCTGGTACGTCGCCGACTGCTCGGCGTAGCCGGACATGCACAGGACCCGCAGCGCGGGCATCCGGTCGAGCAGGATCGCCGCGACCTCCGGACCGCTGATGCCGGGCATGACCATGTCCGTCACGAGGACGTCGATCGGGCGGCCCGCGCCCTGGACCAGCGCGAGGGCCCCGTGCCCGTCGGACGCGGCGAGAACGGTGTAGCCGGCCTGCTCGAGCACGCGGACGAGGAGGGCGCGGATGGAGGCCTCGTCCTCGACAAGGAGCACGGTCTCGGTGCCGTTGGTGGCGTCCCGTCCGACGCTCCCGGGGAGGACGCCGACGGGCACCTCCGCCTCGATCCGCGGCAGGTACACCTTGAAGCTGGTCCCCTGCCCCACCTCGCTGTAGGCCCAGACGTGGCCGCCGAACCGGGCGACGATCCCGTGCACCGTGGCGAGGCCCAGGCCGGTCCCGCGGTCCACGCCCTTGGTGGTGAAGAACGGCTCGAACATGTGGGTCAGGGTCGCTGCGTCCATGCCGGTGCCGGTGTCGCTGACCGCGAGCAGGACGTAGTCACCCGGAACCACGCCCGCGTGCTGGCGCGCGTACTCGTCGTCGAGCACGACATCCGCGGTCTCGATGGTCAGCCGGCCCCCGGCCGGCATGGCGTCGCGGGCATTGGTGGCGAGGTTGAGCACGACCTGCTCCACCTGCCCGGGATCGGCCATGGTCCGTCCGAGATCGGGTGCCAGGCGGGCCTCGAGCGAGATGTGCTCGCCGAGGAGCCGGTGCAGCATCGGGGAGATCTGGGCCACCACGTCGTTGACGTCCACGACCTCGGCGTGCGTGGGCTGCCGTCGGCCGAAGGTCATGAGCTGCCGGACGAGCCGGGTACCGCGGTCCGCGGCGGCCATGACCTGGTCGAGATCGCGACGGGCCGGGTCATCGAGCGGCATCGGGGCGCGCACGAAGTCCGTGTAGCCGGCGATGGCGGCGAGCAGGTTGTTGAAGTCGTGGGCGATGCCGGCCGACAGCTGGCCGAGCGCCTCGAGGCGGGCGATCCGGGCCACCTGTGCCTCGAGGACCTGTTCGCGACCGCGGTCCCGGGCGATGGCGAGCATGCCGGCGGGCTGCCCATCGGCGTCGGTCACCGGCGTCAGGGACCATTCCGTGTCAAAGGTCCCGCCATCCGCCCGACGCGTGAGATGAGCCCCTGACCACGCCGATCCGGCGTCGAGCGCCGCGTGCAGCGCGGATGCCGGCTTGACCGGACCGAGGAGCACGGTGATCTCGGCGCCCAGCAGGTCCGCAGCCGCAAACCCGCTCCGCCGCAGCAGCTCCTGGTTGGCGAACGTGATGCGCCCACCGGGCGCAACCATGACCACGGCGTCGGCGGCCTGGTCCAGCGCGGCAGCAAGCCCGAACGCGCCGGCCCCGAGCGATCTCCGGATCTCGACCTGCGGAACGCGGGGCATGGGACCAGCACCCGAACGGCGACGGGCGCCCCTCCCCCCGGACCTCCCCCGCTTGGACCTGTCAGTGAGCACGCTTGACACCTGCGACAGCGCGGCCACCCCGGAACACCGGGCCGCAGGAGCCACTATCGGAGGAGACGCACGCGCAGCCCATCCCCGGCATCGGGGGTGTGTCGGCGCGTTGCCACCCCTATCCGGGGGTACCCGACCGTCGCGGTTCCGGGGTGCACCCCGGCGTCCGGCCGCGCCCGCCGTACCATGGCCCGATGCGGCGCCTCCCCTACCCCACTCCTCCCACCGCCGACCAGGTGGACGACTACCACGGCACCCCGATCGCGGACCCGTACCGTCCGCTCGAGGAGACGGACGCGCCCGCGACGCGGGCATGGATCGAGGCTGAGCAGAGCCTGACCGAGGAGATCCTGGCCGCCATCCCGGCCCGCGACGCGATCCGCGCCCGCCTCGCCGACGTGTGGAACTTCCCGCGGGCGGGCGCGCCGTGGCACCGGGGCAGCACCTGGTTCGGGCTTCGCAACACCGGCCTCCAGGACCAGGACGTCCTGTGGACCGCCGACGGACCGGAGGCCGAGGGCCGCGTCCTGCTCGACCCCAACATCCTCAACGCCGAGGGGACGACCAACCTCTCGGCCCTCGCGGTGAGCGAGAGCGGCGCGCTGGTCGCCTGCGCCACCAGCGAGGCAGGCTCCGATTGGCGGACCTGGACGGTGCGCCGGACCGACACCGGGGAGGTGCTCACGGACGCGGTCACGTGGAGCAAGTTCTCGTCAGCCGCGTGGACGGCCGATGAGGCCGGCTTCATCTACGGCCGCTACCCGGTCCCGGCGGAGGGCGGCTCCCTCGACGCGCCGAACCATGACATGGAGCTGCGCTACCACCGCCTGGGCACGGACCAGTCGGAGGACACACTCGTCTTCTCGACGCCGGAACACCCGGACTGGGGTTTCGAGCCCGAGATCGCGGACGACGGCCGGCTGCTCGTGATCACGATCTGGCGCGGCACGGACCCGGAAAGCCGGATCCACACGGCCGACCTGCGGGACGGGATCGGGGGCGGCCCTGACGGCCTCGTCGTCCGTCCGCTGTTCGATGCGGCGGACGCACTCTACGGGCACATCGCCACCGTGGACGGGACCCTGCTGGTCCACACGGACCTCGATGCGCCCATGGGCCGCGTGATCGCCGTGGACACCGCGGACCCGGCCATCCTGCGCGAGGTCATTCCCGAGCAGGCGGACGCCCTCGAGCGCGTCCTGCTCGTCGGCAACCGGCTCGCGGTGGTCCACCTCCACCACGCCCATCACCGCCTCGCCCTCTACGAGCTCGACGGCAGCCCGGTGACCGACGTGGAGCTGCCGGGGATCGGCACCATCATCGACATGGCCGGCCGGCGCGACGACGCGGAGCTGTTCCTCACCTTCGCCGAGTTCCGGGCGCCCGCCTCCGTGCTCGCCGTGCGGGTCGCGGACGGCTCTGTCCGCGTGGTCTCGCGCCCGGCCCTGCCGTGGGATCCTGACGACTTCACGACCGAGCAGGTCTTCGTCCCCTCGGCGGACGGCCCGCAGGTGCCGATGTTCCTGGTCCGGCGGGGCGACGTGACGCCAGACGGCGAGGTGCCCACGCTCCTCTACGGCTACGGCGGCTTCGGCATCGCGATCGGTCCGTCGTTCAAGGCGGAGTGGCTGGCCTGGATGGAGCGCGGCGGCCTCCTGGCCGTGGCCTGCCTGCGCGGCGGCGGCGAGTACGGCAAGCCCTGGCACGACGCGGGGCGGCTGGAGCACAAGCAGAACGTCTTCGACGATCACGCGGCGTGCCTGCGCTGGCTGGCGTCGTCGGGCTGGACCCGCCCGGGGCGGATCGGAATCACCGGGCGCTCCAACGGCGGACTGCTCGTGGGCGCCACGCTGACCCAGCACCCGGAGCTCATCGGCGCCGCCGTGCCGGAGGTGGGCGTGATGGACATGCTCCGGTTCCACCGCTTCACCATCGGCTGGGGCTGGACCAGCGACTACGGCTCGGCCGACGACCCCGAGGGCTTCCGGACGCTGCTCGCCTACTCGCCGCTCCACAACCTGCGGCCGGGCACGGCCTACCCGCCGACGCTCGTGACCACGGGCGACCACGACGACCGCGTGGTGCCGGGCCACAGCTTCAAGTTCGCGGCCGCGCTCCAGGCGGCGCAGGCGGGCGAGGCACCGGCCCTGATCCGGATCGACATCGACGCCGGCCACGGCGCCGGCAAGCCGGTCGCCAAACAGATCGCCGAGCGCGCCGACGTGCTCGCCTTCCTCGAGGATTCGCTCGGCGTCTGACAGGCGGCGGCCCGCCGCCGTCACCGCTTCGACCCGATGCCGCACCCGCGCAAGGCCCACCGGCGTGCGCCCGTCAGGAGACGTGAACACCCATCGGGCCCTGATCATCGGCGGCGGTTTCGGCGGGCTCAACGCGGCCTGCGAGCTGGGCGGGGACGAGCGGTTCGCGGTCACCCTGGTGGACCGTCGCACCTTCCACACCTTCCAGCCGCTGCTCTACCAGGTGGCCACGGGCGCCATCTCGCCGGGTGACATCGCCCAGCTGCTGCGCTCCATCCTGCGCAAGCGGCGCAACGTCACGGTGCTCCTCGGTGAAGCCGTGGTCACGGATCGCGCGGGCCGGATCACCGTCAACCCGGACCTCACGCTCTCCTCGCACCCCGAGATCCTCGTCCTCGGCGATGCCGCCGTGCAGTCGTGGAAGGATGGCCGTCCCGTGCCCGGCGTCGCCCAGGGCGCGATCCAGGCCGGCACCTTCGCGGGCCGCTCGATCGGCGCCCGCCAGGACGGCAGGCCCGCCGGCGAGTACCGCTCCAAGGACAAGGGTGACGTCGCGGTCATCGGGCGGGTCCGCGGCGTCACCAGCATCGGCTGGCTCGGCCGGTCCGGGCGCCAGGGCGGCTTCATCGCCTGGTTCATGTGGCTCGTGATCCACATCCTGTACCTCATCGGCTTCGCCAACCGGATCGTGGTCATGGTCCGCTGGGCGTGGAGCTTCTTCGCCAGCGGTCGCGGCACGCGCCTGATCACGGGCCCCCCGCTCCTGCCCCCGATCGAGACGCCGGCACCGCCGGCCTGGACCCCGAGTCCGAACCAGGTGCCGGGCCATCCCGCGGCAGCACGGATCGCCCCCGTCGAGTCACCGGACCACCGGTAGCGAGTGCCTGCGGGAGCGCCCGGCGGCGAGCCCGGTTACGCTTGCGCCCATGGACACGCCGATCGACGACGAGACGTTCGAGGACTGGATCTTCGAGGCCATCGAGGAGCTGCCGGAGACCTTCCAGTCCCAGCTGGGCTCCGTGGCGATCCTCATCGAGGACGAGCCCGATCCCGAGGACCTCGCGCGCCACAACACGCCCCAGCTGTTCGGGCTGTACGTGGGCGTGCCGCGCTCCCGGCTCTCCGCGGACGGGGTGCCCATCCCGTCCAAGCTGACGATCTACAAGGGCACCTTCGAGCGCACCTACCGGACCCGCGACGGCATGCGCAAGGCGGTCCACGAGGTCGTCCGCCACGAGATCGCGCACCATCTCGGCATCAGCGACGAGCGGCTCGAGGAGCTGGCCCGGGAGCACGGCAACCGCTGAGGCGGCACGCCCCATACTGCACCCGTGGATGCCACGATCCTCCTGGTCGAGGACGACCCGTCAATCCGCGAGATCACCGCGATCGGCCTGCGCGCCGCCGGCTTCACCGTGGAGACGGCCGCCGACGGCGTCGAGGGGCTGGAGCGCTGGCGGACCAGGCGCCCGGACCTGGTCCTGCTCGACGTCATGCTGCCGCGCCTCGACGGCCTCGAGGTCTGCCGCGCGATCCGCCGCGAGGACACGACCCCGGTCGTCATGCTGACCGCCCGCACGGACACGCTCGACGTGGTGGTGGGTCTCGAGGCCGGTGCCGGCGGACGGGACGCCGTCGGTGCTCCGCCTGGGGGCGCTGCAGATCGACCTTGCCGGCCGGGCGGTCGAACGCGACGGCCACGAGGTCCCGCTCACCCGCACGGAGTTCGACCTGCTCGCGGAGCTCGCCCGCCACCCGGGCCAGGTCTTCACCCGGGACCAGCTCCTCGATGCCGTCTGGGGCTACGACTACCTCGGGGACTCGCGCCTCGTGGACGTGGCGGTGGGCCGGCTGCGGGCGAAGGTGGAGGCGGACCCCGCCGACCCGGCCCTCGTGCTCACGGTCCGCGGCACCGGCTACAAGGCCGCGCGGACGTCGTGAGGGGTATCAGGGCCCGGCTGACGGTCACGCTCGTGGCGCTCGTGGCGCTCACGGCAACCGTGATCGGCGTGGGGGCCTACATCTTCGTGGACGCCTCGCTCCGGGCCAGCATGCTTGCCAACGCGCACCAGCAGGCGGACTACGACCTCTCGGTCCTGCTCCCCGGCGCCGATCCCTACCCGGCCGATGCGGCGTCGTTCGAGGCATCCGGGCTGCCGGAGGCGTTCCGTCTCCGGGGCCAGACGGACGTCATCGCAGACTTCGGCGACGGCCAGCCCTCCGAGCCCTCCGGCTTCGAGGGCGCCCTCGCCCGGCTTGATCCCGCGCTCCGTACTGCGGTCGCCTCGGGCCAGCTTGGCTACGCCTGGCAGGACCTGGGCGGCACGCCGGTGCTGGTGGTGGGCGGACGCCAGGGCGCCGCGCCACCTGAGCTCTACTTCGTGTTCGATGCGGGACCGCTCGAGTCGGCGCTCGCCCAGCTCCGGGCCGCCCTGCTGGCCGGCGGGCTGCTGGCGGTCGCCCTCGCGCTGCTGGCCGCCGGCTGGATCGCGCGCGGCATCCTGCGCCCGGTCGGAGCGGCGGGACGCGCCGCCCGGCGCATCGCTGACGGTGACCTCGAGGCCCGGGTCCCGACCGGCGCGCACGACGAGTTCGGCCGCTGGGCAGGCGAGTTCAACCGGATGGCGGCCTCGCTCGAGTCCACGGTTGCGAGCCTCGAGGCGGCGCAGGCGCAGAACCGCCGCTTCGTGGCCGACGTCGCCCACGAGCTCCGGACGCCGCTCACCGCGCTGGTCGCGGAGGCATCGCTGATCGAGGGCGGCCTGGACGTGATGCCGCCCGACGCGCGGCGCGCAGCCCAGCTCCTCGCGTCGGACGTGCGACGGCTCCAGGGCCTGGTCGAGGACCTCATGGAGATCTCGCGCTTCGATGCCGAGGGCGAGGAGGCGCGCCTGGAGCCGGTGGACCTCGGGCGGGTGGTGACGGGCACGGTGGCCAGCCGGCTCCCGCGCGCGACGGTCGCGCTTCCCGCGATCCCGGTGGTCGTGGACACGGACGCCCGCCGGCTCGACCGGATCCTGGGCAACCTGCTCGACAACGCCCGCGAGCACGCGCCCGAGGCGCCCGTCGAGGTGGCCCTCACGACCACGCGCGACGGCGCGCTGATCGTCGTCGCGGACCGCGGACCCGGCGTGCCGGTCGACGCGCTGCCCCGGCTCTTCGACCGCTTCTACAAGGCCGATCCGTCGCGCCGGGGCAGCGGCTCGGGTCTCGGCCTCGCGATCGCCGCGGAGAATGCCGCGCTGCTGGGCGGCACCCTCCGGGCGCGCAGCCGGCCCGGCGGTGGCCTGGTGCTCGTGCTCACGCTGCCGGTGACCAGATCGTTACCTCCGGGCGATGCGCCCGACATGGGCCTGCTCCATGCTGGCGACACCAGCGAACTCCAAGCGAGGTCCGGGTCATGATCACCATCCGGCGCACATCCATCGTCGCGCTTGCCGCGACCCTGCTGCTCAGCCTGGCCGCGTGCACGCCATCGGCCGGCCCGATCGGCACTCCGGCCACCCCACCCGCCACGGCCGAAGCGTCCGGTGCCGCCCCGTCGGACCAGCTTCCCTCGGGCGCCCCGAGCGACACTCCGGCCC
>JBAXFC010000055.1:0-12296 GCA_037140135.1 Chloroflexota bacterium | reverse complement strand
GGCGATTCGAGCGGCGGGACCGTGGGCAGCGCGACCGGCGAGGAGCAGGCGGCCATGACCAGCGGGACCGCCACCAGGGCGACGAGCAGGTTGAGGGATCGCATCATCCGGAGGCTGCCTCCAGGGCGCGGGAGAGGTTGATGGACCCGGAGAGGAGCGCCTCCCCGAGGATGAGGCCGGCGACGCCGGCGTTGCGCAGCCGGGTGATCCCGGCGAGATCCGTGATGCCGCCCGCGACGAGGATGTCCACATCGCCGCGACGGACGAGCGTATCGAGGAGCGTGGTGTCCGGCGAGGCCCCGCCGTGGCTGAGCACCAGCCGGTGCACCCCGGCGGCGACCAGCTCCTCCACCAGCGTACCGAGCGTCGGCGGAACCGGCCTCCGCCACGGGAAGGCGGCGATCCGGTCCGGCCTGGGGTCGAGGCCCACGGCGAGCCAGTCACCGGCCACCGTCACGCACTCGCGCAGCACCTCCGGCCGGTCGAGGACGGCGACCGAGAGCACCGCGCGGGTCGCCCCGGCCGCGAAGGCGAGCCTGACGTGGTCCGCCTCCTCGAGCCCGCCTGCGACCTGGAGGGGCACGGCGACCTTCGCCGCCACGGCGCCCACGACGTCCAGCGCAGCCGGAGCCTGGCGCCGCGCCCCGTCGAAGTCCACCAGGTGCAGCATCCGCGCCCCCTGGGTCACCAGCTGCTCGGCGATCCGCTCCGGGCGGTCTGTGGGCGTCCCCGTCCCCGACGACGCGCCGGGCCAGTAGACGAGGCGTGACCGGCCGCCGGCGACGTCGATCGCCGGGATGATGTCCATGCCCGTCTAGCCCTCGCCCGCCAGGAGGCGGCGGTGGAACGAGATCGGCAGGGAGCCGTTGCGCAGCAGCGTGTCGTGGAAGACCTTGAGGCTGAAGTCCGCGCCGCGGCGCGCCTTCTCCTCCTCGCGCAGGCCAAGGATGAGGACCTTGCCCAGCAGGTAGCTGAGCTGGTAGCCCGGCGTGTACGTGTAGCGGCGGACCTCGGCGCGGGCGTTGGGCAGCTCGAAGGCCGTGTGCTCCACGAGGAAACCGGTCGCCTCGTCGGGGGTGAGCTCGCCGCGGTGCATGCGCACGTCGAGGATGATCCGGCAGGCCCGCCAGACGGCGTCCGTGTACATCGCGGTCCGGAAGGCCGGGCCGGCGTCGAAGCCCTGCTCGCGCATCATCTGCTCGGAGTACATCCCCCAGCCCTCGACGAACTCGGGGGCCTCGGTGAGCATCCGGGTCAGGCTCGGGTGCTTCGCTGCGACCGCGAGCTGCAGGTGGTGGCCGGGGTAGGCCTCGTGGACGCTGGTGTTGGAGATCGACGCCCAGTAGTGCTCCCGCATCGCCCCGGGGTCGTCGTCCACGGCCGGCGTGACGATGTACAGGCCGCGCTGGTCGGCGTCGAAGCGGGCGGGCGAGAAGTAGGCCGCGAACGGCATGACGCTGCGCAGGTACTCCGGGGTCTCGAGGACCTCGATCACCTCGTCGTCGGGGATGCTGACGATGTCGTGCTCGATGAGGTGGGCGCGCGACCGGCGCATCGCGTCGCGGTAGCCATCGAGGGCTTCGGGGAACGTGGCCGGGTGGTCGGTCTTGAGGCGCTCGATGACCGAGGCCAGGTCCGCGTCCGGGTCCACCTCGCGGGCGGCGGCACGGCGAGCGTCAAGGTTGGCGCGCAGCTGGTCCTGCCCGATCGCGAGGATCGTGTCCGCGTCGAGGTTGCCGAAGCCGCGCAGGCGGACCAGCTCGTCGTAGTGCTCGCGGCCCAGCGGCCAGTCGTCGGTGGCGTGCTCGAGCGTGGTCGCGATCCAGGCGTCGTAGTCGGCGAGGGCGCCATTGGCGCCGGTGATGGCCCGGTCGAGGCGGGCGAGCGCGCGGGCGTCGAGACGATCCTCGGCCGCCGACCGGACCTCGCCGAACAGGGACGGCAGGTCGGCCGTGTTGCGCAGCTCGATCTCCTGCCAGAAGCCCACCTGGGGACCGGCGGCCCGGGTCCGGGCACCGGTCAGGAGGGCGGGCGCGGCCTCGAGACGGTCCGTGATCCGCTCGATCCGCTCGCCCAGCGATGCCGCGCCGCGGGCGAACAGCAGGAAGACGGCATCGCCCAGCTCGCCGGCGGCCATGGAGCGCCGCTCCCACTGCCGGGCGACGTCCGCGGTGAACAGCGCGAGCCGGACGTTGTGGACCTCGAGATCCCGTTCGAAGCGGGCCTCGGGGGAGAGTTCCGCGTCGTCGAGCGCCTCGACCGCGGCGAGGTGCGCCGTATCGGCGGCGATCTCGGCCAGGACGGCGTCACGCGACTGGTCGCCCAGGCGGCTGTCCTCGGTGTGGATGCCCAGGGATGAGGCGAGCACCGGGTTGTCGTGGAGGAGCCGTCGGGTGCGGGTCTCGACCAGGTCGTACAGCCGCCCATCGAGCGGGCCGGCATCGGGAGCGGGCGCCGGGCGTGGAAGCTCCACGCCGGGCAGCAGGTCGGTCATGGGCGAGGTCAGGCCGTCGCGGCCGTCGCGCGCAGGGCTTCGGCCGTGGCGGCGATCACCCGGTCAACCTCGGCCGCACCGACGCCGTGGTGGGTCACGGCACGGATGCTGCCGTGGGCGTACGGGACCATGAGCACGCCGCGCGCCTCGAGGGCGGCCATGAACGCCGACCGGTCGCGGTCCACCCGGAACAGGACGAAGTTGGTCACCGCGCGGCCGGGGTCGAGCTTGTCGCCATCGGGCTGGGCGATGCCACCCGGAGAGCGGACGCCGTCCAGCGCGGCGAGGCCCTCGGCCAGGCGGCGCGCGTTGGCATGGTCGTCCGCAAGGCGGGCGATCATCCCGTCGGGGCCGTCATCGAGCGCGACCAGACCGGCCGCGGCCAGCACGCCCACCTGGCGCATGCCGCCACCGAGCAGCTTGCGGGCGCGGCGGGCGCGCAGGATGAACGGCGCCGGTCCCACCACCACGGACCCGATCGGCGTCGAGAGGCCCTTGGACAGGCAGAAGGTGACGGTGTCAGCGGGGGCGGCCATCGCTGCCGGGCTCATGCCCAGGGCGATCGACGCATTGAAGAACCGCGCGCCGTCGATGTGCAGCGGGATGCCGCCGTCGCGCGCGATCCCCGCCACCTGCTCGATGTAGGCCATCGGCAGCGGGCGGCCGCCAGTGTGGGCGTGCGTCTGCTCGAGGACGATCAGGCTGGTGATCGGCTCGTGGAAGTCGGACGGATCGCGGAAGGCCTCGCGGATCTCGACCGGGTCCATCGTCCCGTCCGCGCGCTCGCGCAGGGCACGGATCGTGGCGCCCACGACGACGGCGTGGCCGCCGGCCTCGTCCATGACGGTGTGCGTCGTCTCGCCCGCGATCGCCTCGTGGCCGCGTGGGAGGTGCGCCATCAGGCTCACGAGGTTGCCCATCGTGCCGCTGGAGACGAACAGGCCCGCCTCCTTGCCCAGGAGTGACGCAGCGCGGGCCTCGAGGGCGTTGACCGTGGGGTCGTCGCCGAAGACGTCGTCGCCGAGGGGCGCCTCCGCCATGGCACGGCGCATCGCCGGGGTGGGGTGGGTGACGGTGTCGGAGCGCAGGTCGATGATGGAAGGCATGGCCCGGCGAGTCTATCGCGCGCGCGGCCCCAGCCTCGGGAGCCTCGGGCGCCTCGGGAGCCTCAGGGGCCTCGGGAGCCGCGGCCCCGAGGTCGAGGGCGGTGGTCGTGGCCCCGGGGTCCGGGGTGGCGCCGTCAGGCCCGGATGGCTGCGAGGATCGCCGCCGCCGCTTCGCGGGTGGCGAACGAGGACTGCGTGCCGGCCCGGGTCACGCTGTCCGCCGCGAAGGCACAGCCGAGGCGCGCGGCGTCCACCGCGGACCAGCCCTCGGCGAGGCCGACCGCGAACGCCCCGACGAACGCATCGCCGGCACCCGTGGTGTCCAG
This sequence comes from Chloroflexota bacterium, assembly GCA_037140135.1. GTDB lineage: Bacteria > Chloroflexota > Limnocylindria > Limnocylindrales > CSP1-4 > CAIXZV01. The sequence goes on along the minus strand of JBAXFC010000055.1, from coordinate 8,370 downwards.
CGCCCGGACGGGAGGCGCCGGGATCCTGGTGAGGGAGCCGCCGGCCGGCTGGACCGCTGCGCCGCGCTCGCCCAGCGTGACCAGGATCGACACGCCCAGGCGCGCCGAGAGGGCGGTGATCGCCGCATCCTCGGCGGCCTCGTCGCCGGCCAGCACGGCTCCGCCGATCAGGGCGAACTCGTGCTCGTTGGGGACGAGCCAGTCCGTGGCCGCCACCAGCGCCGGATCGATGGCCGCCGCGGGCGCCGGGTTGAGCACAGTGACCGCGCCGCGCTCCCTGGCCGCCGTGAACGCGGCCGTGGTGACAGCCTGCGGGATCTCGAACTGCCCGACCACCACCGCGGGTGCAACCGCCTCGAGCGCCTCGAGCGCCAGCTCCGCCGGCACCTGGAGGTTCGCCCCCGGGACGATGATGATCCGGTTCATGCCGGTCCCATCGACCCAGATCGGCGCCACGCCCGATGAGCCGGGCACCCGGTGGACGAACCGTGCGTCCACGCCCTGCGCCGCGAAGTTCTCCAGGGTCTGGCTGCCGTAGCCGTCGTCGCCCACGGTGTTGCACATGGCGACCCGGGCGCCGAAGCGCGCCGCGGCCACCGCCTGGTTCGCCCCCTTGCCGCCGAAACCCATCGCGAAGCCGGTGCCGACGAGCGTCTCCCCGGCCTCGGGGAGCCGCTCCGCATAGGCGATCAGGTCGATCATCGTGCTGCCGACGACGAGGATGCTGGGCTGGGGCACGTTCCGCCTCGCTGCTGGTGGGGTCGCCGGGCCCGCGGACTACCGCGCGACCGGCTCCATGGTGCGCCCGGCGGCCCGGTCCGCGGCGATCAGTCGGCGCAGGCCCGCGACCGCCACGTCGATCACCCGCTCGATATCGCCGTTGCGCCGGTCCTCCTCGGTTGGCGGTGTGTGGTCCAGGTTCTGGAAGATGAGCATCGCGCCGCCTGCCCGCACGCGAAGCACCGACGCCACGATGAACAGGGTTGCCGCCTCCATCTCGGAGCAGATCGCGCCACCGGCCGTCCACGCGTCCCAGCGCTCGCCCAGCTCTCTCGCCACCGGCATTCGCTGCGGTTCGTGCTGGCCGTAGAAGGAGTCCTTCGACTGGGCGACGCCCAGGTGGAACGGGATGCCGGCGTCCCGGGCCCCGTCGCGGAGCGCGGTGGTCACATCCAGGTCGGCGATCGCCGGGAACTCGATGGGCAGGTAGTGGCGGCTGGTGCCCTCGTCGCGGATGGCCCCGGTGATCACGCCCACGTCGCCGGTGCGGATATCGCGCTGCATGGCGCCCGAGGTGCCGACCCGGATGAACGTGTCCGCGCCCGCAGCCACCAGCTCCTCCACCGCGATCGCCGTGGACGGACAGCCGATGCCGGTGGACGTGCACGAGACGGCGACGCCGTCCAGCGATCCCGTCCACGTCACGTACTCCCGCTGGCTGGCGACGGGGCGCGGGTCGTCAAAGCGGGCTGCGATCCGCTCGACGCGCCCGGGGTCGCCGGGCAGGAGGACGTAGCGCCCGACGTCGCCCGCCGCGATGCCGATGTGGTGGAAGCGGCCATCAGGCTCGGTGACGGGCATGCGCGGAACCTCCAGGAGCGGGTGCCGGGTGGTCAGGAGCGGAAGAGGGCGACGAGCGCCAGGATCAGGACGGCGGCGAAGACGGTGGCTGCGGCCGTGAAGACCACGAGGGTCAGCCAGACCGGCAGGATGATGACGGGTGTGCTGCCGGCGTTCCAGGACACCAGTCCCACCGCGGTGCCAACCACGCCGGCGACGATCCCGGTGGCGGTGACGACGAGGTCCACCGGCCCGAAGGATATCCGGCGGTAGGAGGTCCTCCGGCCCGTGGACCCGAACGCCCGCGACTCGAGTCCGATCGCCAGCTGCTGGACCCGCTCGAAGGCGCCCGCGAACACCGGCACGAACGACGGGAGCAGCGAGCGGAACCCGGTGCTCCGCATGCCGCGCGCCCGCTGGGCGGACAGGACGATCCGGAACTCCCGTGTCAGGACCGGGACCAGGTGCAGGGTCAGGGCCAGCATGAAGTTCAGGACGTAGGGCACGCGGAGCCGGGCCAGCGCCGAGAACAGGTCGGACGGATGGGTGGTCATGAGCACGGTGAAGGCCACTGCCTCCATCCCCAGCACCCGGGCGACCAGCGACAGGCCGTGGGAGAGCCCCTCCTGGTAGATGGTGAGCGGCCCCACCTGGGCGGCCGCCGTGCAGGAGGTGGAGCATACCGCGGGCGCGATGGCCTGGATCACCAGCATGGACGCCGTGAGCGGCGCGAACACCAGCAGCGCCCGCCCGAGGCTGCGCGCGATGCCGGCCGAGGCCCCCAGGAGCACCGCGAGGAGGGCGATGGCGAACAGGGGCGCCGGGTTGTAGCTCGCGAACGCGAAACAGGTGACCGCGACGAGCCAGGCCAGCTTCGCGATGGGGCTGAGGCGGTGGAGCCATGAGGTCCCGCGGACATGCATGACGCCGACCTGGACGGTCTGCACGGTCAGCCGGGCCTGCCCGAAGCGCCGGCCGGGCCACGGATGTCGTCTGCGAGCTCGCCCACGGACAGGGCAGCAGGCCGGCCCGCCCGCCCCGGGATGCGCAGGGACAGCGCCGTGATCTGCGGGGGCGCCAGGCGGGCCAGGTCCATCGTCGCCGCATCCGCGAAGACCTCCCGCGGCGTGCCATCGGCGATGACCGTCCCGTTGCCCATGACGATGAGCCGCTCCGCGACGCCGGCGAGGAGCGGCATGTCATGCGAGACGCAGACCACGGTGTGACCGCGTGCCCCCAGCCGCCCGATCAGGCGGTTGAGGACGTCCACGGTCCGGTGGTCCTGGCCGGTCGTCGGCTCGTCGAGGACGAAGACCTTCGGCCGCATGGTGAAGACCGAGGCGATCGCCACCAGCTTCCGGAGCGGGAAGCTGATCCGGTACGGATGAAGCGCGAGCACGTCCCCCAGGCCGAAGAACTCGACCGCCTCGGCGAGCCGTTCGCCGATCTCCGCCTCCGGCACGCGGAGGTTCCGCGGCCCAAACCGGAGCTCCTCCTCGACGGTCGCCGCGAAGAGCTGGTGGTTGGGGTTCTGGAACACGTAGCCGACGTGGGCCGCCATCCGCTGGACCGGCGTGTCGGCGGTGTCCAGGCCGTCCACCACGACTCTCCCGGAGCCCGGCCGGAGCAGGCCGTTGAGGAGCTTGGTCAGCGTGGTCTTGCCGGATCCGTTCTGGCCCGCGATGCCAAGGACCTGCCCGGCAGGGACCTGGAGCGAGACGCCGCGCAACGCGGGGATCGCGTCGCGGGCGTAGGCGAAGGTGGCGTCCGAGACCGCGATCATCGGAGCGGGCCGCTGCAGGGTGGCGTTCACCCGCGCGCCTCCAGCCACGCCAGCGCGCCGTCGATCGTGACCGGGAGAAGCCCGGCGTCCGGGCCGGCCAGCGTCCATGCGAGCTCGGTGACCTGCGGGACGCCGAGGCCCAGCTCCGCCATGCGGTCCACGCTTGAGAAGACCTCAACGGGGGTTCCCGAGAGCACGATGCGCCCCTCGTGCAGCACGACGATGCGGTCCGCGTACCGGGCCAGCACCTCCACCTCGTGCTCCGCGACGATCACGGTCAGCCCCTCCTCGCGATTGAGGCGGTGCACGATGTCGAACACCTCGTCCCTGCCCCGCGGGTCCAGGTTCGAGGTCGGCTCGTCCATGAACAGCACCGTCGGGCGCATGACAAGCGTCGCGGCGATGGCGAGGCGCTGCTGCTGGCCGCCGGACAGGCTCATCGGGCTGCGCTCCTCGAGCCCCGTCAGGCCCACGAGCGCCAGTGCCGCGGCGACACGAGCGACCATCTCCGCATAGGCCACGCCGAGGTTCTCGAGCCCGAGGGCAACCTCCTCGGCCGCCGTGGCCTGGCTCATCTGGAACTCGGGGTTGTCGAAGACCATGCCCACGCAACGGGCCATCTCGCGCACGGGGAGCGTCGTGGGATCCAGTCCGGCCACGCTGACCGACCCTTGCTGCTCGCCCACCAGCATGTGGGGGATGATCCCGTTGAGACACAACCCCAGGGTGGTCTTGCCCGCCCCGTTGAGCCCGACCAGGCCCACGTACTCGCCCCGGGCGATGTCCAGGCTGATGCCGGCCAGCGCCGGGCGCGCCGTTCCGGCGTAGCTGTAGCCCAGGTCCCGGATGGAGATGAAGGCGCCCTCGGCCGCCACAGGTCGCTCGTCCCGGACCGCGCGGCCCGGGCTCAGTCCTTGATCAGGAAGGACGCGACGCCGGCGATGATGACGAACACGCCCATCAGCACCATCATGCCCGCGAGCGTCAGGGCGGCCTGGGCGGCGGGCTGGTCGGCCACCGCGACGGGCAGCGCGATCAGCAGGATGCCCAGGCCGACGATCCCGGCCCCGAGCCCCTCGCGTGGGCCGACGGTCCGGCCTCGGTCCGGCTCCACGTCCTCGGCCATCGATGCCTCCTCCCGCTGGTCGTTCATGCTTTCGGGGCGAGGATGAGCAGCCAGACCGCGATGATCGCGATCCCGATCACGACGCCGACCGTCGCGGCCAGGACGCCTCGCAGGCCACGCTGGGCCGGCAGCCGGAAGCCGCTCACGAGGTTCGCCGGCAGGGCCTCGATGATGGCCAGCGCCACGTAGCCCGCGATGATCTTGTCGGCGACCGCGGAGATGGTGCTGGTAGCGAGGACGGACTTCAACAGGTCGTTGCCGGCCTGCACGAACGCGGCCGTCAGGGCGTCGGTGCTGTGACCCGTGGACCCGCCGAAGACGAAGACGACGATCGGGGTTGCCACGACGGCCACGGCGGCGCCGCTGACCGCGCTCAGGATGAAGTACGTGACGTGGTTGCGCCCCATGCCCAGGGAGCGGACGCCGTACCCCCACACGAGCGCCCCCGTGATGTTCGCGAGCGCGAACGGGATGCCGACAGGTCCGTTGAGCACGGCGCCGCCGACGTTGGTGATCACGCCCACCAGGGCGCCCCACCAGGGTCCGAGGACGATTGCCGCAACGCAGGTCCCGATCATGTCGTTGTAGATCGGGAGCTTCAGCGTGTCGTTGATGAGCTGGCCGACGATGTTGAGGGCGGCCGCGGCGGGCACCAGTGCGACCACCAGCGTCAGCGGGATCCGAGGGGCGGACCTCTTGGCGGGTATCGCTGTCATCGCGCTGCCGGGTCCTCGTGCGGTGCGGACGGCCAGGCGGTCGTGCACGACCGGAACTCTACCCGGCCGCCCTGTGGTCTGCCCATCGATCTCCGCAGCGCTGGGCGGTGGCGGATGCCACGGCTGCCCGCTGGCGATCGCGGAATGTCCCTGCTATCATCCGCCGTCGGCCGAGGACCCGTGGTGTAGCGGCCCAACATGCCAGCCTGTCACGCTGGAGATCGCCGGTTCGAATCCGGTCGGGTCCGCCATCCTTCTTCCTGATTCCCCGCACGCCCCGTCCGCCCGCCCGGACGGGGCGTTCTTTTTACCCGTTGTACTCTTCGGACGATGAGCGTCCGAGACCCGCGATACGACCCCCGCAGCCGCCACCCCCGCAGCGGTGCCTATCCGATCGGCGCCGCCCCGGCGGCATCCCCGGTCGCGGGAGCCGCTGCGCAGCGCCGGACCCGCCGGTCTCCGGGCTCCTCGCCGGCTGCGCGTCCCGCATGGCTGATGCCCGCGCTCACGGTTCTCGCAGCCGTGGTCGTGGTGGCAGCACTGTTCGGCTCCGGGATCGCCGGCCGCGCTCCGGATCCCGCGGCCCTCGCCGTGGCCGCCGGAGCGAGCAGCTCGCCGGCCCCGGCCTCCGTGACGCCGGCAGGCCCGGTCGTCTCCCCTGACTCGACGGCCGCACCCTCGCCTGCCTCCGGCTCCCCTTCCGATGCCCCGGCGGCCGCCGATCCGAATGCCGCACCCCCCGCGCCCGATGGCCCGGTGACCGCCATCGCGATCGTGCCCGTCACCAACTTCCGGTCACCGCGCACCTCGGTCGCCGGACCCGACATCGCGGCCATCGCCGCCGGGACGTCCGCCTGGTCCGCCCTCGTCCTGGTGAGCGCGGACGCGGACCCGATCCTCGCCACGCTGGGCACGACCAGGGCCGCCCTCGGCAGCCGGCTGGTCCTCGTCAGCTCCACGGCCGCGCTGGCGGGGAACCTGGCGGCCAACCGCACCCGCCTCGCCTTCGTCCGCGCCGACGATCTGCGGCCATCCGTCCGGGCGCTCGCCTGGGGCGGGGTCTCGATCACCGGCGTGAACCGGGTCGCCTCGCTGGCGGCCTGGCCGCTCGTCGCCCAACTGCCCGGCCCGACGGTCGGGGCGCCTGCCTACGACCCGGCGGCCGCGTGGACCCTGGTCGCCGGTGGCGACATCCTGCTCGACCGTGGCGTCTCGCTGGCCATGACCGCGAACGGGCGCGACTACCCGTACCGCGGCGGCACCGTCAAGATCACCGGCCACTGCCTCAACTGCTCCCCGATGGGCTGGGACCTGCCGTACACCAGGCGCACCGGGAACGCCGGCGCCTTCACGGCCCTGGTCAAGGCTGCCGACATCGCGATCGCCAACTTCGAGAACCCGGCGCCCAACAGCTGGCATCTGCACACCAAGGGCATGATCTTCTCGGCCAACCCCAAGAACATCGCGGGCGTCAGGGACGCGGGCTTCGACTGGGTGTCGATGGCCAACAACCACATCGGCGATGCGGGCAAGACCGGCATCGTCCAGACGCAGGCGAACCTCGACGCGTACGGGATCAAGCACACCGGCGCCGGCAGGAACTGTGCCGATGCCCACAAGGCGTCCCTGCTCAAGGCCGGCGGCGTCACCGTCGGCATCCTCGCGTACGACAGCATCGCCGGCTACTACCGCTGCGGGACCGCGTCGGCCGGGAGCGCCCGCCTCACGGTCACCGCGCTCAAGGCGGACATCGCCGCCACCCGGGCACGCGGCGCGGACGTGGTGATCGTCTTCCCGCACTGGGGCATCGAGTACCACGCGGCCCCGTCCGCCTTCCAGCTCAGCATGGGCCGGGCCGCGATCGACGCCGGCGCCGACATGGTCATCGGCAACCACCCGCACTGGGCGGAGGGCATGGAGGTCTACAAGGGCAAGCCGATCTGGTACGCCCTGGGCAACCTCGTCTTCGACCAGTCCTGGTCCGAGCCGACGATGGAGGGCATCACCCTCGAGATGACCTTCCAGGGCAAGGTCCTCGAGCAGGTCCGGATCCGTCCGCACCTGATCATGGTCAAGTCCCAGCCCAACTTCATGGACCCTGCAGGGTCCGGCAAGGTGGTCATGGACCAGGTCTGGAAGGCGTCGGCCGGCCGGCTCCCCTGGTAGCGGCTCGCCGCTGACCACGGCCGGCCCGGCAGGTCAGCCCCAGCGGCGTGCCCCGGTGCTCAGCCCCAGCCGGCCGGACCCGCATCCACGCCGACCAGGCCCTCGAACAGGTCCGTCTCGCTGTCGGGCGCCGGGACGCGGGTCACGCGTCGCACGTACGCCTCACGGAACCAGAAGTCACGCCAGGCGTCGCGGCCGAAGCGCACGAAGGGGTTCTGCCCGCTGATCTGGGTGACGTGGGCGCGGAACGCGTTCCAGCGCTGGTCCAGCTCCCCGGAGACGTCCACCCAGGCGGTCACCGTCTCGTCGGGGACGAGCATCCGGGCCGCGAACGCCTCGAACTCGGCCAGCTGCTCCGGCGTGGCATCCGGCGGCGGCGACCAGAAGGAGCGCTCGCCGATCGCCTCCATCCGCTCCTGGAGCGCCGTTCGGACCGAGCCCGGGATCGCCTGCTCGTACAGCTTCGCGGGCGCCCAGGGGGCCAGGCCGCCCTCGCCGCTCGGGGCGCCCGAGCCGCCGTGCTCGGGTGCGAGCTGCGCCGGATACCAGGCCGGGTCGCCCGCGCGATCGAACGCCCCGACGGCCACGAGGTGCGTCCGGATGTGATCGGGGTGCCCGTACCCGCCAAACTCGTTGTAGGTGGTCATGACGTCCGGGCGGTGGGTCCGCACCAGGAACACCAGGCGGCCGATCGCCTCGTCGAGGTCGGCCTGCCAGAAGCACCGCGCGTCCCGGTTGCCGGGCCGGCCCATCATGTCCGAGTCCTTGTAGCCGAGGTTCTCCCACTCGGTCACGCCCAGCGCGTCCATCGCCCGCTCGAGCTCGACGGCGCGCAGCTCGCCCAGCCGCCGGTGGTTCTCGGGCGTGTCCATCTCGGGCACGACGATGTCGCCCATCTCGCCGCGGGTGCAGGTGACCAGCACCACCCGCCGGCCCTGCTTGACCGTCTTGGCCATGAGGCCGCCGGTGCCGATGGTCTCGTCGTCGGGGTGCGCGTGCACCGTCATCAGGGTGGGGAC
>JBAXFC010000054.1:0-12417 GCA_037140135.1 Chloroflexota bacterium | reverse complement strand
CGTCGGCGGCGTGCGTGTCGTGGTGCGCGACCGGCTCGTGGCCGGCCTCCAGGGTCATCGCGGTCATGCCTGCGCCTCTTCCTGCGCTGCGCCCGCGATGCCCATCACGGCGTGGGGCTTGCTGCCGATGCCGTAGCCGTAGGGCGAGCCGACGACGACGGGGGTCTCCGGGAAGTTCTCAACCGGGGGCGGCGATGAGACCAGCCACTCCAGCGTGCGCGCCTTCCAGGGATTGGCGGGGGCGCGCTCGGCCTTCTTGGAGAGGAGCGACGCCAGGACGTTCCAGACGAAGACGATGAACGAGGAGCCCAGGCAGAACGCCATCACGGAGATGAACACGTTGTACGGCGCCAGCGCCTCCTGGTAGGTGAAGATCCGCCGGTTCATCCCGTGCAGGCCCACGTAGAACATGGGCAGGAACGTGAGGTTGAAGAAGATCATCATCATCCAGAAATGGAGCTTGGCCAGCTTCTCGTTGAGCATGCGGCCGGTCATCTTCGGGAACCAGAAGTAGAACGCGGCGAAGAGGGCGAAGATCTCGCCGCCGATGATCGTGTAATGGAAGTGCGCCACCACGAAATAGGTGTCGTGGAGGGAGACGGCGGTGGGCACGTCGGCGAGGAAGATGCCGGTGACGCCGCCGATGACGAAGTTGAACACGAAGCCGAGGGCGAACAGCATCGAGGCCTTGAGCCAGAGCTTGCCCATCCAGATCGTGCCCAGGGCCGACAGGAAGATCAGGCCGGTGGGGATCGAGATCAGCTCCGTGGTCACGAGGAAGGGGCCCAGGAGCGCGTTGGGCATGCCGGACACGAACATGTGGTGGGCCCACACGATGCCGGACATGCCCACGATGCCGATGAACGCGGCCACAGCCCAGCGGTAGGCGAACAGCGGCTTGCGCGACATGTGCGCCAGCACCTCGAGCGCCATGCCGAAGCCCGGCAGCACGAAGATGTAGACGGCCGGGTGGCTGTAGAACCAGAAGGTGTGCTCGTAGAGGAGCGGCGCGCCGCCGTTCTGGAAGAACGAGGTGCCCACGAGGCGGTCAAGGAGGACCATCACGAGGCTGGCGGCGAAGAACTGGGTGAAGAAGGAGGAGATCCAGGCCGCCGCGAAGACGGACCAGACGAAGATGGGCAGGCGGCCCCAGGTCATGCCCGGCGCGCGCAGCTTCACCACGGTGACGATGAAGTTGATGCCGCCGATGATCGAGCTCACGCCGAACGCGATGATCGACACGTTGAACAGCACCTGGCCGGCCGCGTTGCGCACCGACAGCGGCGGGTAGGCCGTCCAGCCGGAGTCCCAGCCGCCGAGCAGCTGGGTGGCGAACAGGCCGATGACCACCGGCGGGATGAGCCAGAAGGAGAGCGCGTTGAGGCGGGGGAACGCCATGTCGCGGGCGCCGATCATGATCGGCACGAAGTAGTTGCCGAACGAGCCCATGACGGCGGCGACCGCGACGGCGACCATCGCGATGCCGTGGAAGCTCATCGTCCGGTTGTACTGGTCCGCGGTGAGCAGCGTGTTGTTGGGGACCATCAGCTGGAGCCGCATGAGCATGGCGCCCAGGCCGGCGGTCAGCAGGACCACGATGAACATCACGAGGTACTGGATGCCGATGACCTTGTGGTCCTCGGAGAAGGTCAGGTAGCGGCTCCAGTCGCCCGCGACGTGGCTGGTCTTGAGGCCCACCCATTCGCGGCCCCAGACCTTCCACATGCCGACGCCGAAGAGCCAGCCGGGGACGGCGAACAGGTACCCGAACACGACGCTGTGCTCGGTGCTCCAGAAGGTGGCGCCGATGGCGGTCCGGATGCCGCCCATGACGGCGACGCCGATCAGGAAGCCGATGATGGCGCCTGCGACCCCCAGGAGGAGCGGGACGAACCCGCGGGGGATCGAGGTCCGGGTGCTGGTGGCGGGGGTGGCGGTGGCAGCAGTCATCGTCACTTGACCTCCAGGATGCCCTTCATCGTGGTCGGGTGCGCCTGGCAGAGGAACGGATAGCTGCCCGGCTGGAGCCCGTCGATCCAGATCACCTGGCTCGTCGGCCCTGCCTCGAACGCGGATGCCCGAAGGGTGGTGGTGCCGTCAGGGCTCTGGACGGCGATGTTGTGGGTGATGCCCTTGTCGGTGTTGTCGAACGTGAGCTTGATCCCCTGGCCCGGCTTCGCCGACACGGTGGTCGTGGCGAAGTGGTATTCCACGGTGCCTGGCGCGTTGGCGGCCTGGACCGTGACCTCCTGGGCGCCGTCGATGGGGGTGCCCGCGCCGCCGGACGCGTTGTCCTTCGCCCACTGGGCGAAGTCCGCGTCGCTCACGACCCGCACGGGGACCATCATCAGGGCGTGGTTGCCGCCGCACAGCTGGGAGCACTGCAGGCGCATGTTGGGGTCATCGGCGTAGGAGCCGGTGTGCGTGGGCGTGAAGGACATGTAGGTGGTGAGGCCCGGGACGGCGTCGATGCGCATCCGGAAGGCCGGCACCCACACGGAGTGGATGACGTCCTGGGAGCTGATCTCGAAGCCGACCTTCTTGCTGACCGGGAGCACCAGCTCCTTGCTGGTCACCACGTTCTGGCCCGGGTAGGTCAGCTGCCAGGCCCACTGCAGGCCCTTGATCTGGACCACCACGTCCGGCTGGGAGTCCAGCGCGACCACCTTGGGCAGCTCGGTGAGGCCCGGGTAGACCATGACGCCGACGGCCATCAGCGAGGTGACGGCGAACCAGGCCAGCGGGATCGGCCCGCGGCCGGTCAGCGGGGCTCCGTCCTCATCGGGCTCGCCGTGATGGCGGAACACGACGATGCTGTAGCCGAGACCTGCGATCACGAACGTGAACACGGGCACGGACATGAGCAACAGCGTCATGAACGTGTCGTCGATCATCTGCCCCTTGTCGGAGCCGACCGGCGGCTGGAACGGGATCTGGATGAACACCAGTCCCGCAACCGTCAGCACGGCCCAGATCATCGCGACGATCGCTACGTGGCGCCTCACGAGCGAGCTACCTCCTCCAAGAAACCCCTCAACCACCCAATGGCGGCCATAGCGTAGCAGTCAGCACGCTCGGCAAGGGTCGGAGTTTATGGGTCTCTATATCGAACGGCATGGACGAATGGCACGGCCATTCTGGGACCTTTGGCCTGCCACCGCGTGCGGATGGTAGCGCCACGGCGTCAGTCGGGCGACGGGTGGCCCAGGTCCCCGGCCGGAAGGGGAGGCCGAACCGCCCGCAACGCGGGGCCCGCCATCCGACGTCGCGGGCTCCAGTCGTCGTGCGGCCCCGCCGATGCCTCTGGTGATGGATGTCTCGGGCGCCTCGCTCTCGATGCCCGCCCTGTACGCGGCGATGGGCATGGCCATGTCCGGCGCCGGCGGCGCGCCGTCGGTGGATGCCGCCGCCCCGTCACCCGCCCTCGCGATGGAGGCGGCCGCCCTGCAGAGCTCGGCCGCCATGGCTGCGGAGCTGCTGGGCAGCATGGCCTCGCCCGCCCCCCTGGACCTTGCCACGGCGCTGGCCGGCCTCTCGCGCGTCGATCCCTCGGCTGAGCTGGCGCGGCTGGCGGCCGCCGTCTCGCCGGGCTGAGCGGCGCCGGACCCCCGGGCCGTCAGTGCCCGAAGGACGCCTGCAGCTGCCGGAGTGCCTCCTGGCTGACCTGGAGCATGCCGTCGTAGGGCCGGTCGAGGTCGATGATCAGGTTCATCACCGCGGCGAACACGAGCGCCAGCAGCAGCACCTCGATCACGTTGCGTGATTTCGTGATGCCGCCGTGGATGCCCACGAACATCATCGTCAGCAGGGCGACCACGTAGATCGAGAGCCAGATCGTGCCCGGGATCCGCCAGGTCGCCATGGCCACGGCGCGCTTGGACCCCATGTCGATGGTGTCGTTGACCGAGGATGTGAACAGCGAGACGCTCTCCGAGTTGGGGTAGTCGCGGACCAGCTGCTCGGTCTGCGCCCAGAGCTCGCTCGCGAGCCTCGTGGACTGGGCCAGCGCATCGTCGCGCTGGATGTTGTCGGGCAGCCGCAGGCGCTGGGCCGTGTACTGCTCGAGGATCGGGCGGATCGCGCCCGGGTACTCGTCGGGCAGGTACCCGGCGCGCAGCCACGTCGTGCCGATCGAGTTCGCCTCGTCCATCACCATGGCCCGCCGGCCGTCGAAGCGGTCCACCGCCATGCCCACGAGGAAGGCGAGGAAGAACGCCAGCATTGCGAGCGTCGCGCCCACCATCACGCCGCCCGCGGCGTCGCCCTCCTGGGGGCGCAGGCGCTGCCAGTGGAGCCCGGTCCGGTAGCCCAGCTCCGTGGCGCCGATCGATAGCGCGAAGGTCAGCCCGAACACAGCCCAGATGGGCAGGAAGTCAAGCTCCCCGACGCCGGTCATGTCGTCTCCTCGGTCCGCACCGCGGCGCCCGCGCCCGCTGCTGCCGGGGAGCATAGCGGCCGTCTCCGCGTGCCGGTGGTGCCCGATAGCGCTCGCGCCGCGTGCCGGGCGCGGAGGCGGCGCTCGCGCCGCGTCCCCGGGCGTGGCACGATCGCCCGTGATGGGCGACCTCAGCACGCAGATCAACGACGGGATCAAGTACCTCTCGACCAACGCGCTCGAGCTCGCGCTCGGGGCGGTGGTGCTGTTCGTGCTCTACAAGCTCCTGCGCCCGTGGGTGCACCGCGTGCTCGTGGGGGTCATGAAGCGCAACGCGATCGCCGCCGGTGCCGGGGCACCGGAGCAGGCCGAGATCGGCCGCCGCGTGGCCACGGTGGAGGACCTGCTCGCCAAGCTCCTGCGCGCCCTGATGCTGACGGGCTTCGGCCTGGTCTTCCTGGGCGTCTTCAACCTGTGGTCCCTGCTGACGGGCCTGGGCCTGGTCGCGGCCGCGCTCACGTTCGCCGGCCAGAGCATCATCCTGGACCTGATCATGGGCGTGCTGATCCTCACCGAGGGCCAGTACTTCAAAGGCGACACGGTGCAGCTCGGCGGCATCGAGGGGACCGTCGAGGAGGTCGGCATCCGCCGGACCGTGATCCGGGACATGCGCGGCACCGTCCACTCCATCTCCAACGGCATCGTCCGCCAGTCCGCCAACCTCACCCGCACCTTCGCCCTCGCGACCATCGAGATCGACGGCGTCGCGGACCGGGACGTGGAGGCGGTCATCGGGATCCTCGATGCGGTGGGCGCGGCGATGGCCGCGGACCCCGAGTGGGCCGGACAGTTCCACGAGGCGGCCGCCTACGCGGGCACGATCCGCCTGTCGGCCGGCGGCGCGACGCTTCGGATGAGCGGGCGCGTGCGGCCGGAGATGCGGGCAGGGATCGAGCAGGACATGCGCCGGCGGATCGCGGCGAGTCTCGCCGCCGGCGAGATCGAGCTCATCCGGCCGGCGGCCTACCAGGGGAACGCGGCGGGACGGTAGCGCGGGGCGGCCGGCGCTCCGTGGGCGCCTGGTCCAGCGAAGCCGGCGCCTGGTCCAGCGAAGCTAGCGCCTGGTCCAGCGAAGCTCGCGGACGTTGTCGCGCAGGATGAGCAGGCCCACGATCGCGAGCACCCCCGAGATGGCCACCAGCCAGTAGCTGCGCAGCAGGATCGCGGCACCGACGACCGCCAGCACGATCGTCACCTGGAGCAGCAGCTCCAGGACGCGGCGGCGCACCAGCGCCTCGATCACGACGAAGGCGCCAAGGATGCCCAGCAGGCCGATCCACCAGTCCTTGGTGTCGAGGTAGAGCAGGACCCCGAAGAAGGCGAGCGCCAACGCGACGCCGACGGCGGACCAGACATCGAGGAGCCGGCTGAGGCGGATCTCGGAGGAGTCCTGCGGGTGGACCACGTGCCGCAGGTGCGCCGTGGGCTCACCGGGCTCGCCGGCGCGCAGGCGGGCAAGCTCGGCGCGGCAGTCCACGATCGCGGTCCGCGTGGCGTCGAGGGTCGTGCGCAGCGCTCCCAGCTCGGCCACGGCGCGGTCCCGCTCCTCCACGAGGGACGCGACGAAGGCGGTGGACCGTCCCGCGCGCGCGGCGGCCGTCACCCGGATGCCCAGGCGCTGGGCGTCGGCATCCCGCTCGGCGATGGCGGCGGCATCGGTGGTGGCCGACGCGGCGAGGATCTCGATCTCGCGCTCGAGCGTGGCCACCGCCCGCGCCGGCGGCGGCGTGGACTCGAGCCCGGAGAATGCGATCGGGTCCACCCAGGACTGGCGCGGCCGCCCGTCGCGGACGAACTTCGGCCCCGCGGGCGCGCGCTCGAGGACCGAGACCCGGTCCTGCGTGTCGAGGCCGAACAGGCCGTCATACTCGCCCACCCAGGGCACCGAATCGTCGACCAGGATCGGCGTCCAGGCATTGGCCTCGCCGGGTCCCACCCCCACGCCGTCGCCGCGGGCGTAGTCCACGAAGGGGATGGCGGCGAGGCGGGCCCGCCGCCGCGGCTGGCCCTGGCCCAGGGTGTCGGACCAGAACGCCTGGGCGGACTTGGCCGCGTTCCGGATCGCCTGCGGCATCTGGACCGGGATCGGCAGGACGTACTCGCCCGGCTCGATGTACCCGGCGTGGCTGCCGGCCCCCGCGTAGATCACGGGGTGGTCGCCGACGCGCTCCAGGAGCGGATCGTCCCACCTGCGCCGCAGGTCCGCCCCCACCTCCTCGTGCGCGGCCCGGGCGAGCCAGGCCGGCGTGGTGGTGCCGTCGGCATGCTCCTCCACGAAGACGAAGCACTGCTCCCAGTCGGCCTCGTGGTCGTTGGCGCCCTGGAAGGTCGAGCGCCAGTCGTTCATCGCGTAGAAGAAGAGGTAGTGGCAGATCGTCCAGCCGCCCATGCGGACGACACGCCCGTGGTAGACGAAGCGCGGATCGCCCTCGCGGATCGCCGCGTACTTGGCCTCGGCGGCGGCCACCGTGCCGCCCGGGACGGAGCCTCGGACCAGGAGCGAGAGGTCGAAGCCGGCGTCGATGAGGCGGGCGACCAGGCCAACGCGCGCGAGCCGGCTGGGCGCTGAGAAGTGGTCACGCTGGGGTCGGTCGCGGCTGGCCATCTCGACGCCGTTGAGCGGCTGCTGGACGAAGCGCAGGTAGAGCGTCCGGTCCGGCACGCGCCGCCGCCAGTCGCCGAGGGCGTCACGATCGAGCTCGCCGAGCGGGACCACGTTCTGCCGGCGTCCGGCCGCGTCCATCGCCCACAGCTCGCAGGCCGCCACGTAGGCCGCGGTGTCCATCGGGTAGAAGAACTCGCCGCGCGTGAAGCGGATGACCGGCTCGTAGCGCCGGAGCAGCTCCAGGTCGCTCTCGCACTCCACGGTCACCGGTGGGTCTCCTCGCCATCGGTGTCGGCCAGCGCCGGGCCGATCCCGAACGCCTCCCGCACCTGGCGCTGGTTCAGGTAGAAGACCGTCACGACGTTGACCAGCAGCCAGCCCGCCAGCACCTCGCGGCCCGACCAGAAGAGGTAGATCTGGGTGAACAGGCCCAGGCCGGTCAGCAGCATCGTGATCGTCCAGCCGGTCCGCTGCATGCGCAGCAGCAGGATCCCGGCTGCCAGGGCGGTCACGAACAAGGCCGCCAGCAGGCCCATCAGCACGGTGCCGGACGCGATGTCGCCCTCGAGCCCGGCAAGGACGCCGCCCAGCTCGGTCTGGATGTCCACGACCGTGATGCCCACCAGCGCGAGCAGCGCCACGAGGTACCCGGCCGCGTTGAAGAGCTCCAGGCCGGCGAGGATCGTCACCACCGTGGGGCGGCGGACACGCTGGCGCTCCGGGTGCCGCGGGGCCGGACGGGCACCGCCGCCTCCGCGCGAGGCGGGTGCGAGGCTTGGCTGCATCCCGTCGATTGTAGGTCGCGTGCCGCCGGGGGCGGACCCGGTGGGTTTCGGCGGCCGGGTGCACACTCACCGGGGACGGCGTCCACCCCGGGCCGCCGGTGCGAGGGACAGGCCGATGACGAGTTCCGAGGTCAGGGTTGCGGTGATCCAGCAGCCACCCGTGCTCCTCGACCGCGAGGCGTCGATGGCGGCGGCCCTCGGGCATCTTGCCACCGCGGTCGCGGCAGGCGCCCGGCTCATCGTCTTCCCGGAGGCCTTCCTGCCGGGCTATCCCGCGTGGGCCTGGGGCCTGCGGCCGATGGACGACGGGGTCGCGGCCGACGCGATCCACGCCCGCCTGCTCGCCGCGTCGGTGGACCTCGCCGGGCCGGACCTCGACCCGCTGCGCGAGGCGGCTGCCGCCGCGGGCGTGGTGGTCGTGATCGGCGTGGACGAGCGTGACGGGGAGTTCTCGCGGGCCACCGTCTACAACACGGTCGTCGTCATCGGGCCCGACGGCTCGATCCTCAACCGCCACCGCAAGATGGTCCTCACCAATGCCGAGCGACTCGTGTGGGGTTCCGGTGACGCGTCCGGGCTGCGGGCCGTGGAGACGCCGTTCGGGCGGATCGGCGTGCTGATCTGCTGGGAGAACTACATGCCCCTCGCGCGCTTCGCGCTCTACGCGCAGGGGGTGGACATCTGGATCGCGCCCAACTGGGACGACGGAGAGGCGTGGATCTCGACGATGCGCCACATCGCCGCCGAGGGACGGTGCTGGGTCATCGGGGCGGGATCGGCCACGCATCCGTCCGACGTGCCGGCCTCGTTCCCGGGCCGGTCCGCCGCGTACCCGGACCCGGACGCCTGGCTCTCGTCGGGTGACTCGGTGATCGTCGCGCCGGGCGGTGGGCTGGTGGCCGGGCCGCTCCACCGGGAGCACGGGATCCTCTACGCGGACATCGACCCGGCCGCCGCGGCGGCTGCGCACCGGACGCTCGACGTCGCGGGGCACTACGCCCGGCCGGAGCTGTTCTCGCTCACCGTGGACCGCTCGCCGCACCCCCAGGTCTCGTTCCTCGAGGTCGGGCCCGGGGACGCGTGAAAGACCCGGGCGGGTGCCGGACACAGGACGGGTGATGGCCAACCCCGACGCAGAGGCGAACGCACGGTTCGAGCGCCTCTTCCCGCTCGTCCGCGACCCGCTGGTGCGCTACCTCGCGCGCCGCGCTGCGCCGGACGCCGTGGAGGACCTCTTCGCCGAGGTGCTGGCCGTGGCCTGGCGCCGCCGTGCGGACCTCCCGGTGGGCGAGGAGTTGCCCTGGCTGTACGGAACCGCGCGACGGGTGCTCGCCAACCACCGGCGGGCCGGGTCGCGGTTCGGGCGCCTGCTGGAGCGCCTGGCCTTCCATCAGCGCAGCGCCGGTCCCGGACCCGCCGCAGGGCGGGCTGCCGGCGACCTGGACCTCGATGCCGCCATGGCCGCGCTGTCCGCGGTCGACGCCGAGGTGCTCAGGCTCTGGGCATGGGAGGAGCTGGCTCCGCGGGAGATCGGCGCCGTGCTCGGGATCTCCGCCAATGCCGCGTCCATCCGCCTGCACCGGGCGAAGGAGCGGCTTCGATCACGGCTCGAGACGGAGCGCGGAAAGACTGCCATGGTCGCCGGACATGTACCGGGCATAGAGCGGAAGGAGACTCGGTGATGGACGATCGACTGCAGCGACGGCTCCGGGATGCAGACCCGCTCATCGTCGTGGACGGGGACCTCCCCGACCCGGCGCGTCTCGATGCGATCAAGGAGCAGCTCATGCAGAGCGAGACGACACCCGCGCGGCCGGCTTTCCGGCCCCGCGCCCTGGGCCTGACCGCCCTCGCCGCGACCGGCCTTGCAATGGTCCTCATCGTCGGGACGCTTGTGCGCCCGACCGGCAGCGCTCTGGCCTGGGATCCGACGCCCACGGCGGCCAGCGACACGCAGAAGGCCGACGCGGCCACAGCGTGCGCCGCGGGTCTCCCGACGGCGGGTGGCGGCGCTCCGGCAGGCGGCGTGGCCGTCCCCGCGCCCGATGCGAGCGGTCTGCCCGTGATCGACGGCGGCGGAGCCGTCCCCGGCGGCGGCACGGTCGTCGGCGGCACTGCCGTCACGGTTGGCGGTGACGGCGGCGTGGTCCTGCCGCTGCCCCCGATGCCCACCGAGCTCCCGCCGCTCGTCACCCTCGAGCTGCACGGCAGCGGTGGCGTGGCGGTCTTCGCCGATGATCATCTGACCGCCTACTGCCTCCTGGTCAAGGACGGCGAGAAGCTCGTCTCGGGCGGCCTCATGTTCCCGGACCTGGGCGACGGGACCGCAGCCGGCGTCGGGACGATCGGCGCCGCGCCCGGCCAGGGCGGCTCGAGCGGGATGGTCGCGGTCGGCGGTGCGAACGGGTTCGAGATCGCCGCGATGGCAACGACGTACAAGGACCAGGTGGTCGGGATCATCGCCGGCCAGGCGCCCGAGGTCACGGCCACGATCAAGGTGGCCGGCGGACCGGCCGACGGCGCCACGGCCACGGCGGACCACGGGCGGTTCGCGCTCTGGGCGCCGGGCAGCCTGCAGGACCAGGACATCACGGTCACGGCGCTCGATGCATCGGGCAAGGTGATCGCCACGCAGTCGTTCGCCAAGGCCCCTGCGGCGCCGGTGGTCACGGAGACGACCAAGCCCAAGCCCTGACGCCGGCCGAACCGCTGACCAGCGTTCCCGCCCCGTCCGGTTCGCCGGGCGGGGCGAACCTGTGACGCCCGGCGGTACCCTTCACGCCGACCGCCCTGCCGCACCCCGGAGCCGCCCCGATGCCCACCCTAGCCGACTATCCGCGCGAGAACCTCCGTTTCGGCAACTCGCCGGTCCAGGCCCTGCCGCGTCTCACGAAGCATCTCGGCGGGGCGACGGTCTGGGCCAAGCGCGAGGACGTGAACTCCGGGCTCGCCTTCGGCGGCAACAAGGTGCGCAAGCTCGAGTACCTCCTGGCCGAGGCGCTCGAGCAGGGCGCCGACACGCTGGTCTCCATCGGCGGCGTCCAGTCCAACCACACCCGCCAGGTCGCGGCCGTCGCGGCGCACGCGGGCCTCGACTGCGTCCTCGTCCAGGAGCACTGGGTGGAGTGGCCGGACGTCACCTACGACCGGACGGGCAACATCCTCATGAGCCGCCTCATGGGCGCGGACGTCCGCCTGGACCCCGCGGGCTTCTCCATCGGCATCCGGGACTCGTGGAAGGAGGCGCTCGCGTCGGTCGAGGCCAAGGGCGGCAAGCCCTACCCGATCCCGGCCGGCGCCTCGGATCACCCGCTGGGCGGCCACGGCTTCGCGGGCTGGGCGTTCGAGGTCGCCGAGCAGGAGGACGAGATGGACGTCTTCTTCGACACCATCATCGTGTGCTCGGTCACCGGCTCCACCCAGGCGGGCATGATCGCGGGCTTCGCGGTCCTCGAGGACGCCGGCGGGCGCAAGCGGCGCGTCATCGGCATCGACGCCTCCGCGACCGTGCCGGAGACCCGGGACCAGATCGCGCGTATCGCGCGCAGGACGGCGTCGATGATCGGCCTGGCGCGCGACCTGCGCGAGGACGAGATCATCCTCGACGACCGCTACCACGGCGGCGTCTACGGGCTCCCCGACCAGGCGACGCTCGACGCCATGCGCCTGGTCGCCCGCCTCGAGGGCATGATCACGGACCCGGTCTACGAGGGGAAG
This sequence comes from Chloroflexota bacterium, assembly GCA_037140135.1. GTDB lineage: Bacteria > Chloroflexota > Limnocylindria > Limnocylindrales > CSP1-4 > CAIXZV01. The sequence goes on along the minus strand of JBAXFC010000054.1, from coordinate 875 downwards.
TCGATGGCGGGGCTCATCGACCTCGTCGCGCGCGGCGAGATCGGCAAGGACAGCAACGTCCTGTACGCGCACCTCGGCGGGCAGCCGGCGCTCAACGCGTACGCGTCGCTGTTCACGGGGGCCTGAGCTGGGGGTGCTCCTGTGAGGATGCACAGGACGGCGGGGCGGCGGCCGGCCTACGATCCGGGCTCGGCCCTCGCAACGTCCGCTCGACTCCGGGAGCACCCCAGTGAGCACCAGCGCAATCGGTTCGTCGTACTCCGCGGTCGCGGGGCTGCGCCAGGCGGCCGCGATCCAGGCGCAGAACGCCCCGCAGAAGACGGCCACGCAGTCCGCGCAGGCGACGACCGAGGCGAAGCCCGTGGACCGTGACCGCGACGGCGACAACGACAAGGGCCGGCTCGTCGATATCGGCGCCTAGCCCCAGCGCCGGGGGAGGCCGGCCGAGACCGGCCTTCCCGCAATCGGCTCATCGCCGGCGGTTCGCCGGGTCGTCGATCACGCGTGACCGGATTCGCGGTCGCCACCGGGACAAGGGCACGGGCACCGAGGCAGGCGTCGAGGGGCAACTCCCCGCCTGCGCCCTCGCCTGCGCTCGCGCCCCCGACCGCGCTCGCGCCCCCGACCGCGCTCGCGCCGAGGGGCTGTCAGCCCCTGCTCGACAGGTGGGCAAACGGGCGCGCGGACCGGCCAAATCGCTCCGCTGGCGGCCCGGATCGCAACGTCTCGGCTCGAGATGGCGCATTCCTGTCCACCGCGCGGCCCACCCGACCATGCGACGCGCCCGTACGCTCGCCACGCGGCCAAGGCCCCGGCGGGACGGCCAAGGCCCCGGCGGGACGGCCAAGGCCCCGGCGGGACGGCCAAGGCCCCGG
>JBAXFC010000053.1:0-12561 GCA_037140135.1 Chloroflexota bacterium | reverse complement strand
GCGGTGGGACGCCGCCACCGCGCACGACGGCCTCGCTGCCGCCCGCGCGGCGCTTGCCGCCCACGATGCCGTCACCTGGGAGGCCGAGGAGCTGGAGCCCCCCTTGCGCGCGCTGGTCGAGGCCCGAGGCTGGAAGGCCGGCGACCTGTTCATGGCCATCCGCATGGCGGTCACCGGCCAGGCCGCGACGCCGCCCCTGTTCGACATCCTGGTCGCCCTCGGCCGCGAGCGGACGCTCGCCCGGCTCGACGCGGCGATCGCGCGCCTGGCGTCGGCAGGCTAGCCGACGCCGCGATGGTCCGGTACCGCAGCGATCTCGAGGGGTTGACGGCGGACCGGCTGCGTGGCGGCTTCTTCGAGGGCTGGCCGGATCCGCCCACGCCGGCCGAGCACCTGCGCCATCTCGGTGGCTGCGAGGCCGTGGAGCTCGCCATCGATGCGACGACCGGTGACGTGATCGGCTTCACGAGCGCCATCGGCGACGGCGGCACCGTGGCCTTCATCCCGCTGCTCGAGGTGCTGCCCGCATGGCGCGGGCAGGGGATCGGGACGGAGCTGGTGCGCCGCATGCTGGCGCGCCTCGCGGACCGGTATGCGATCGACCTGGTGTGCGACGAGGATGTCGTTCCGTTCTACGAGCGCGCGGGCGGTACCGCCGGCCGGGCCATGCTCTGGCGCAACCGGTCCCCGCAACGCAAGGTAACCACGTTGTGAACACGCCGTTAACCGGTGCCCCTGACCATCTCGGGCACATGGCCCGATCCATCCTGGTCGTCGAGGACGACGCAACCCTGCGCGAGACGCTCGTCGACGCGCTCGGCTCCGAGGGATTCCGGGCCTCCGGTGCCGGTGACGGCCGAGAGGCCCTGCTGCGCTTCCGGGCCGACAAGCCGGACCTGCTGCTCCTGGACCTGATGCTGCCCGAGCTCTCCGGGGTGGAGGTCTGCCGCATCATCCGCGCCGAGTCGTCCGTGCCGATCATCATGCTGACCGCCAAGGACGGCGAGGTGGACAAGGTCGTCGGCCTTGAGCTGGGTGCCGACGACTACGTCACCAAGCCCTTCAGCCTGCGCGAGCTGACAGCCCGCATCCGGGCGATCTTCCGCCGGACCGAGCAGGCCGCGGCCGCCCCCGTGGGCCAGTCCGTGGACCTCGGGCGGATCCGGATCGATCTGGCCGGCCACCGGCTCCTGCGTGACGGCGAGCCGGTCCCGCTCAAGCCCAAGGCCTTCGAGCTGCTCTCGTTTCTGGTCCGGAACCCGGGCCAGGTCTTCACCCGCGACCAGCTCCTCGAGCGGGTCTGGGGCTACGACTACGCGGGCGAGACGCGCACCGTGGACGTCCACGTCCACTGGCTCCGCGCGGAGCTGGAGGAGGACCCGGGCCGGCCGCGGTACCTGCAGACAGTGCGCGGCACCGGGTACGTCTTCCGCCGCGACTGACCGCGGTGCGGCCGATGAGCCGGCGACCCAACCATGTGTCGGCGAGCGGCTACTCGTCCAGGGATCAGGCGCCAGTCGTACGGAATCGGCTCCCAGCCCTGCACGACTTCTCCTCCCCCGACACATGTCTGAGTCCGGTTGCGGACCGAAAGGGCTGGACTACGCGCCGGCCGCCCCCCCCGAACCGGCGTGGACGTTCCCCTGACCGGCCGCGTGTGTCAGGCCCTCGTGCGGTCCGGTCCCGGCCTGAGCGCAGCCGACCCCCAAACAGAGCGACCCCCGCGCAGGGCGGGGGCCGTCGTTTGGCCAGGGTCCGCGGGACCCGGCGATCAGCTCTTGGCGAGGATCCGCTCGATGACCTCGGCAGCATCCTCGGCCGCGTCGATCGTCTCCTCGAGCGCCATGTAGATGTCGCGCAGCTTGATCACCTCGAGCGGGTCCATCCCGTCGGTGAACAGGCGCCCGATCGCCGCGCGCGAGAGGCCGTCGGCCTGGTGCTCGAGGTCGTGGATCGTGGCGAGGCCGGTGCTCATGTCCTTGCCTCGCTCGAGCTTGGTCATGACGTCGAGGAGCTGGGTGGCCTGGCCCGCCAGGATCCCGGCCAGCTGGCGGCACTCTTCGGTCGGTCGGGCGACCTTGTAGACGATGAAGATCTCGGCGGATGCCTTGATGCCGTCGAGGACGTCGTCGAGGTGGACGACCAGCTCGTGGATGTCCTCGCGGTCGAACGGCGTGATGAACGCGCGCTCGAGGCGGACGGCCACCTCCTCGTCGATCCGGTCGCCCGCCTTCTCAAGGGCGCGGATCTCGGACATGCGCTCATCGAGACGGTCGTACTCGCCCAGCATCAGCTCGAGCTTGCGGGCGGCATCGACGATCAGCTCGGCGTCCTTGATGAACAGCTCGAAGAACTTCTCGTCGCGGGGGATCAGGCGGACCATCGGTGGCCTCCGTTGGTGGTGGGTCGGAGTAGGGGGTTCGAGGTGCCCGGTGTCACTTGAGTCCCAGGCCGTTGAGCACGACCCAGGCGACGGCACTGAAGATGCCGGCGGCCGGAAGGGTCAGCACCCACGCGATGAGGATCGAGCGGGCGACGCCCCAGCGGACGCCGCGCAGGCCGCGGGCGCTGCCGACGCCCATGATCGCGCTCGAGATCACGTGGGTCGTGGAGACCGGCATGCCGAAGTGGGCCGCGGCATAGATGACGGTGGCCGCGGTCGTCTCGGCCGCGAAGCCGTGGATCGGCTCCAGCTCCACGACCCGGTGGCCCATCGTGTGCATGATCCGCCAGCCGCCGAACGCGGTGCCGAGGGAGAGCGCCGTGGCGGACACGACGATGACCCACGCCGGAACGTCGTTGGTCGGGATCACCTTCGCGCTGAACAGGGCCAGCGTGATGATGCCCATCGTCTTCTGCGCGTCATTGGAGCCGTGGGCGAAGGCCATGAAGCCCGCGGAGAAGATCTGCAGCTTGCGGAAGGCCGAACCGAGCGGCTTCCGTGGGGAGTTCCGGAAGATCCAGGACAGCGCGACCATCAGGACCAGGGCGATCGTGAAGCCGATGACCGGCGAGGTCACGAGGGGCACGACCACCTTGTTGATGATGCCATCGATCTTGAGGGCCCCGGTTCCGGCCGCGATGACCGTGGCCCCGAGGAGGCCGCCGATGAGCGCGTGGCTCGATGAGCTCGGCAGGCCGAGCCACCAGGTGATGAGGTTCCAGGTGATGGCGCCGATCAGGGCGGCTGCGACGACCACCTGGGTCGTGCTGGCGTCATTGACCAGGCCCGAGCCGATGGTCTTGGCCACCGCGGTGCCCGCGAAGGCACCGATGAAGTTGAAGGCCGCCGCCATCAGCAGCGCGTACTGCGGGCGCAGGGCTCGCGTGGCGACGGACGTCGCGATCGCGTTCGCCGTGTCGTGGAAGCCGTTGATGTAGTCGAACACGACGGCCAGGATGATGACGACGACGAGGAACAGCGTGACGTTTTCGATGGCGGGGGAACCTCGAGCGGAGCGGTTACCGCGGGGAAGTCTAATGGGGGCTCGAGGCTGTGAGCGTTAACATCTCGTTAGCCTCGGGCCGACGACGTTGCTCCCCGGCGGACTGGCCGCGCCCAGAGCGTTAACCGGGCGATCGCGCTCCGATCACAAGGCCCGGCGAGCATCCGGTCGTGGCCATCAGCGTCCGCTCCGTCATCGATCCCGCACCGCCCAGGCTCCTCCTCCGCCGAGGCGGTGTCGGGTCGGAGACGGAGCAGGGACGCCGCCACGGCCTCTCTCCCGCAGCAATGCTCGCAGCGGACGCCGACCTGCTTGCCGGCTCGGTCGCGGCCCACCCGGAAGCGTGGTGTCGTCCCGGGTTCGCGATCCGCGTCGACGCCGTTCGCTGTCAGCTGGAACCCCTGAGCACGAAGGCGTCGCTGGTTGACTCCTTCGGCCGCGAGGCGCTGCACCTGCTGCCTGCCGGGAACCGCCCGGGGGTCGTGCGGGTCGCGTACGCGATCCGTCTCCTGGAGCTCGAGACCGGGTTTCGGCTCCCGCCCTGGTCCCTCTGGGTCACGCCGTGCGCTCACCTGCCCTGAGCTCCGCGCGGCTGCGCGTCCGACGCGAGGCGCTGATGCGCCGGACGCGGACGCCGATCACGCTGGGCCATCTCGAGGCTGCCTGCATCCTCTGCGCGGGACCCGTTGCCGATCCCGCGGCGCGCCGCGTTCGGCTTCCCCCGGGTGAGGTTGCCGCCGGGCCAGGTGCCAGCTCCGTCCAGGCTGCTGCCGGCTCCGTTGTCCGATCAGCCCGACCGAGTGGGCCGGACCAGCTATCGGGCCGCGGGAACGTAGCCGAACTCGACCTCCACCACCGTCAGCGCTCCGTCGAGCGCCCCCAGGGCGATCTCCATCTCGTCGCGGGTGATGATCAGCGGCGGCGAGAGGTTGATGACGTTGCCCATCGTCGTCTTCACGTTCAGGCCCCGGTCGAGCGCTGCGTACATGACCGCCTCGGTCTCGTCGATGGCGCGCTCCTGGGTGACGCGGTCGCGGACCAGTTCGACACCCATCAGGAGCCCGAGACCCCGGACGTCGCCGACGAGGGGATGGCGGCCGGTCAGCTCACGCAGCCGTTCGAGCGTCCACGCGCCGAGCTCCCGTGCCCATCCGACGAGGTTGCGCTGCTCGATCTCCTCGATGGCCGCAAGCCCTGCCGCACAGGCGACCGGGCTCTTCTCGTGCGTGAAGTGTCCCAGCGCCCGGTCCGCGGCGACGTTGAGACTGTCGCGGGCGATCATCGCTGCAAGGGGCATCACCCCGCCGCCGAGGCCCTTCCCGATCGTCAGGATGTCGGGTACCACTCCGAAGTTCTCGCACGTGAAGAAGGCACCTGTCCTGCCCAGCGCGTGCGGGATCTCGTCCAGGATGAGCAGGGCACCGTGCCGGTCGCAGGCGGCGCGGACAGCGGCCCAGTATTCAGGTGTCGGGATGTATGGGGCGTTGCGCACGGACTCGGCGATCACGGCCGCGACGTCGCCCTCCTTCTCGAGGACATAGTCCAAGTAGTCTGCGCAGGCGAGGTCGCAGGCGCCCGCCCGTGCCCGGCACCGGAATGGGCAGCGGTACGGGTCGGGCGGCGGCACGTGCTCGGTTCCGGGCATGAGCGGCCCGATGCCCGCCCGGAACTGCGACTCGCCCCCAACCGAGATCGTGTCCAGGCTGCCGCCGTGGAAGGCATCCCACATTGAGATCGTCTTGTGCCGCCCCGTCGCCACCCGGGCGAGCTGGAGCGCAGCCGAGTTGGCCGTCGCCCCGCTGGTGGTGAACAGGACCCGGTTGAGGTCGCCCGGCGCGAGCGACGCCAGTTTGCGCGCGAGGTCGACTGCGGGCCGGTTCGTGTAGCGCCGGGTGGAGAACGGCAGGGTCTCCAGCTGGCGGACGATGGCCTCGATCACGGCCCGGTTGCCGAAGCCGACCTGGTGCACGGAGTTGCCGTGGAAGTCGAGGTAGCGGCGGCCGCCCATGTCCGTGACCCAGGCGCCCTCGGCGCTCTCGAGCGCGTTGAGGCATGGCGTTGACAACGACTGGTGCAGGAACCAGCGCGCGTCCTCCTCGAGCAGCGCCCGGGTCTCTGCCTCCAGGGTGGCGTCCTGCCAGGCGGCGCGGCGTGGCGTCAGGTTGGAATCGCCCTCAGCGAGCTGCGCGGTCCGGTGGTCGCGGGCGGGGGCGGGTCGATCGCTCATCGCATGCCTCCTCGGCCTCGTCGGGGCGCACGCCCCGACGAGGCCGATGCCCGGGTCAGGGCTGCTCCCCGCGGGCGAGCCGCTGCTCGATGTCGTCGAGGACCGGCATGACGTCGGCGAGCGTCTCGACCACGTAGTGGGCTCCCTGGCGCCGCAACTGGTCGTCAGAGGCCAGGACGAGCCTCCGGCGCTCCTCGTACGGCAGCGCCTCGAACTCGGAGCGCGACAGCGCGATGTAGTTGCCGGCAGCGGACAGGCCGATCGTCCAGCAGCCCGCGTTGAGCCCTTCGTCGATGTCGATCCTCGTGTCGCCGATCTTGACGGCAGCGGCGGGCGGGTAGACGCCGAGGTTCTCCAGGTTCCGGAGCACCATCCAGGGTGCGGGCCGGCCGGCGGGAACCTCGTCGGCGCAGACCGTCGAGTCGGGCACGTAGCCCTGCTTGGCCGCCTCCTGGAGGGCGATGGTGGCCGCCGATCGCATGAAGCCGGTCGTTGATCCGATCTTGTAGCCCCGCCGCTTCATCTCGTCCACGGCCTCCACGGTGCCCGGGATCAGCTCGGCGTACCTGGCCATCGCAGCCACCTGGAGCGGCGCGAAGGCCTCGAACATCGCGCGGACGTCGTCCTCGGTGGCATTGCTGCCCTTGGCCTCGTGCCAGCGCGCGGCCACGGCGGGCATCCGGGTGATCTCGCGGATGTGGTCGAGCTTGAACAGCCCCATCGGGGCGCGAGCCTCGGCCATGGAGATGGGCACGCCGAAGCGCTCGAACACGTCGATGAAGACAACGGCGGGGGCGAAGACGCCGAAGTCCTGCGTGGTGCCCGCCCAGTCCAGGATCACGGCCTGGATCGGACCGCGGTACTCACGGCGGAAGGTGACGTGGGCGGAGAAGGCTCCGGCAGTGTGCGAGGTCGTCATGGCGGCTCCTTGGGTGATGGTGTCGGGGGGCGGGTTTGGCGGCACGAACGCTCAGGCCGAAGCGCGCGCTGCGCCGATGGCCCGTTCGAGCGAGGCGATGAAGCCCTGCAGCGCTCCGATCTCGAGGGCTCCGAGGGCGCACACCCGGAAGCCTGTCGCCGCGGCATCGCCGAGTCCGGCGTAGATCACGAACCCATCGCGCTTCACCGCGTCATGCAGGGCGTCGTAGCCGATGCCGTCCGGCAGTGGCAGGGACCGCACCGACCCAGACCGGTTGCCGGGTGCCACCGAGGGCTCGAGGCCAAGGCGTCCGAACTCGGCGTCGAGATAGGCCGTCCGCTCCCGGTAGTGCTCGATCCGGCGCTCAAGCCCTTCATCGGCAAGCTCGTCGAGGGCTGCCTCAAGCCCGTAGACCGCCGGGACCGGCGGCGTGAACGGCACAGTGGACCGCGCTTCCGCCCGCAGGTAGTTCGGAATGTCGAAGTAGAGCGACTGGGGCGGCACGGCGTTCGCGCGCTCTCGTGCGCGCGGGCTCATGAGCAGGAATGCCACGCCCGGCAGGCCGTGAAGGTTCTTGTTCGCGGTGCCTGCGATGAAGTCGATGCCGGCGCCGATCGGATCGAGCGGCTCGGAGCCGAAGGCACTGATCGCGTCAACCAGGGTCACCACGCCTCGCCGGTCGGCCTCGGCAGCGATCTCGTGGACCGGGTTGAGCAGGCCGGTCGTCGTCTCGTGGTAGATCACCGCCACGGCGTCGATCGTCGGGTCCGCGTCGAGGGCAGCGGCAACGGCAGCGGGGTCGATGGGTTCGGTGTGGGGGGCGCTGATCGACACCACCTCGCGCCCGTGGCGCTCCGCGATGGTGGCGATCCGGTCTCCGTAGATGCCGTTGCGGCAGACCAGGATCCGCCGGCCGGGCCGGACGGCGGCGCCGGTCATCGCCTCCATGGCCGAGGTGCCGGAGCCACCGATGAGCACCACCGACCAGTCGTCCGGGACGCCCGCCACGGCGAGCAGCTTGCGTTTCACGCGGGCGAACAGGGCCGTGTACTCCGGCTCGCGGTGACACAGGTCCGGCCCGGCGATCGCGCGGTGGATCCGGTCGCTGACCACCGCCGGACCCGGGTTCAGCAGCACGCGTTCCCGGTGCAGGCGAGCGGACGCGTACCGCTCCGCATCGGTCGCGGCCAGATCCGCAGGGTCGATGATCAGGTCGGGCTCGCCCGCGACGAGCGCCTGTCGCCCGGAGCGGTCCGCGGCCAGCCCGACGATCGCCCCGGCTCCGGCACGATGGGCGGCGTCGAGTGCGTCTCGTCCCGCGCCAAGCACCCCGAGGGCGCGAACATCGTCCACGCCGGTGAGACGGAGCGCCTCGAGCAGGCCGAAGGGGCTGGGCGCCGCAGGACCGGCAACCCGAACATCGGCCTCGATGCCTGGAGCGCCCTCGCCGATCACCGCCACCCGGCCGCCATCCGCCCGCGCCGCAGCGAGCCCGGGCGCCAGCGCGGCCTCAAGCGCCGGGTGCATGTCGGCCGCGAAGACGGCCCACAGCGAGACGGCCCGCTCGGTGGCCCAGCGCTGTGCGATTGCTGCGGTTTCGGCGTACGGCATCACTGTCCTCCTTGGGTGAGGCGGCGGGCAATGCCCGGCCGATTGGCGGTCTGGTCGATGGTGAGGGCGACCATGTCGGGCCGGTACCGATCGTCGGCCCACTCGAGGGGGCGACCGTGGATGTCCTCCGACGTCCTGCGCACCCGCAGGAGCGGACTGCCCCGGCGGACTCCGAGCAGGCGGCTGTCGAGAGCTGACGACGACACGGCATCGATGGCCTGGCGGGCCCGCTCGAACCGGATGCCCGCCGTGCCGAGGGTTGCGTAGATTGAGCCCTGTTCCAGGTCGGCGGCCGCCACGGCCTCGCCGACACCTGGCGCGAACACCGTCCGCTCGACCATCACCGCAAGCCCGTCCGCCAGGCGCACTCGGACGAGGTGGTAGCAGGCGGTCCGGGGCTGCAACTGCAGCTCGAGCGCGACCCGGGGGTCCACCGGGCGCCGGACAAGCTCGATGACGCGGCCCGCAGGGATCACGCCCATCGAGGCCGCCCACGCCGAGAACGAGACCAGTTCGGAGAACGGTTGGGCCATCGGTTCGGGCCTCACCACGGGCTGTCGACCCCTGCCGCCCGAGATGACGCCCTCCGCCCGCAGATGGGCGAGCGCCTGTCGCACGGTGCCACGGGCGACCCCGAACTCCGAAGCCAGGTCGGCCTCGGACGACATCGGCTCGCCGATCCCGATCTCACCCCGCCGGACCCGCTCGCGGAGCACCGCAGCGACGTACTGGTGCAGGGACTCGCCCTTCGACTTGTTCATACAAGTGTGAGTCTGCCGTGCGTAGGACGGTGGCGTCAAGCGCACCGTAATGGACGGCTGCGCATCCTCATCACCGTCGCGTCATCCTGTTGGCAGCGCCGCAGCGGGCCGCTGTGGATCGAGGCGCCGCGGGCAATCGCAATCCGTTCCGATCCTCGCGGCCGCAGTGCCGTCGGGATCGACGTGGTGGACGCGCAGGTACGCCTCGGCGACGCCCTGACATGCGCGACGCCCCTGCATTCGCCGCGCCGGCGGAGGGGTGGGCACGCGGGTCGTGGCATGCTTCCGGTCTGAGCACGTCGCGCCAGCAGCGGCGTCGGCGGCTGACGGCAGGAGCGCGACGCTCAAGATGACGGTGTACCCCGGCTCGACGACACGGCCGCACGTGGCGCTGCCTGCGGGTGCCGAGGGATGAAGACCGACGGCCGCGGACGCAGCCTGCACGGCCAAGGGAGCGGCCGGGCCCGTACGCGCGTCCTGGTGCTCGCTCTCGACGGGGTCGGGCCGCAGGCCATCGATGCGGTCACGACGCCGGCGCTCTGGGCGCTCGGGCAGCAGGGTGGCCGCGCGGCCGGCGGGGGACACGCCGATCTGCCGAGCACGACGTACCCGGGTTTCGCCGCCCTCCTGACGGGCCGTCACGGCGGGCGGACTGGCGCGTCCGTCACCGGCCGGCGCGGACATGGCGTCCGCACGACGGCAGCTGATGGCCACGCTGTCCCGGGTTGGGCAGGGGAGCGGTCGGTCCGCGTCCCGACGATCCTGCATGCGGCTCACGACGCCGGCCTGCGCGCGGGCGCCGTCCTGGGCGACCACCACCTTCACCGGGTGTTGCGGCTGGGCCGCCTGTCACTCTGGCCGCCCAAGGGCCGGCCCCCTCGTGGGACCAGCCTCGACGCGCACGGGTACCCGGTCAACGCCGCTGTCCGCGAGCAGGCGCTGATCGCGACCGCAGATGGGGCGTGGGACCTCCTGTTCGTCCACCTCAACGAGGTGGACACGCTTGGCCATGACCTCGGGCCCGGGCACGCGTCGACGGTCGCCGGCCTGCGGGCCGCGGACGTCGTCGTCGCCGACCTCCTCCAGGCGGCCCGGCCCGGGTGGGACCGCACGGTTGTCATCGTGGTCTCCGACCACGGGATGGACCAGCGACTCCCCCTCGCGGCGATCGACGTCGCCGGCCTCGTCCCAGGGCCGCGGCTCGACGGCTGGATCGGGGACGGCGGCGCCGCGTGGGTGCGCGCACGCCGGCCCGAAGACCAGGCCGCCATCGCGGGCATCCTCGCCTCGGCTGAGGGGATCGAGTCGGTGGAACTCCACGGACACCGGCGGATCCTTGCGCTTGCCGCGCCGGGACGGGCGTTCGCCGGGGACGACCATGAGGGCGGCGTGCACGGCGCCCGATCAACCGCCCGAACCCTCGCGATTGTCGGCGGCGGCCATCCCGCGCTGGAGCAGCTGGCACCGGCGGTTGCCGAGACGACCCCCCACCTCGCGGACTGGGCGCCGGCCATCGAGTCGCTGCTGGCAATCCGTGACCCGGGCAGCAAGGGTCTGCCGACGCTCCTCGAGCCCGGCGCCCGGTAGACTTCGCCCATGCGCCTGTCGAACCTGTTCTTCACCACCCTCCGCGACGATCCCTCCGAAGCGGAGATGCCCTCCCACCGGCTCCTCCTGCGAGCCGGCTACATCCGCCAGCTCGGGGCCGGGATCTACTCCCTGCTGCCACTCGGCTTCCGGGTGAGCAAGCGCGTCGAGCAGGTGATCCGGGAGGAGCTCGACGCGATCGGGGCCCAGGAGATGGAGATGCCGGTCGTCCACCCGGCGGACCTCTGGCGCGAGACCGGCCGCTACGACGCGATCGGCCCTGAGATGGGCCGCTTCAAGGACCGCGCGGGCCGCGACATGGTGCTCGCGATGACCCACGAGGAGGTCGTGGCGGACCTGCTCCGGGACATCGTCAAGAGCTATCGCCAGCTCCCCTTCATCGTCTACCACTTCCAGACCAAGTTCCGCGATGAGCCCCGGGCCCGCGGTGGCCTGGTCCGCGTGCGCGAGTTCGTGATGAAGGACAGCTACAGCTGCGACCGCGACGAGGCGGGCCTCGACGCCGCGTACTGGGCGCACCACCGCGCCTACACCCGGATCTTCGAGCGCCTGGGCCTCCAGGCCATCGCGGTCAGCTCCGACGTGGGCATGATGGGCGGCAGCCTGGCCCACGAGTTCATGAGCCTCAACGCGGCCGGCGAGGACGACCTGGTCCTGTGCGAGGCCTGCGGCTACGCCTCCAACCGCCAGATCGCGCCGCACACTGCGGCCGAGCCCGAGGCTGAAGACCTCCTCCCGATGGAGGAGGTCCACACGCCCGGCACCACGACCATCGAGTCGCTGGCCGAGTTCATGGGCCTGCCCACCAGCCGCACGGCCAAGGCCGTGTTCATGGTTGCGGGTGACGGCCGGTTCATCGTGGCCATCGTCCGTGGCGACGACGACCTCAACGAGACCAAGCTGGTCAACGCGGCCAAGGTGCAGGGCGGCCTCCGCCCGGCCCAGGTCGAGGAGATCCTGGCCCGCGGCATGCAGGCGGGGTACGGCTCGCCGATCGGTGCCCGTGACGCCTACGTCGTCGTGGACGCGCTGGTCGCAAAGTCCGCCAACCTGGTCGCCGGCGCCAACAAGCCCGAATACCACCTGCGGAACACGAACGTCGGGCGCGACTACACACCGGACGTGGTGGCCGACATCGCCAACGTGCGCGAGGGCGATGCCTGCCCGGAGTGCGGGGCCGCGGTCATCATGCGCAACGGCATCGAGATCGGGAACATCTTCAAGCTGGGCACCAAGTACACCAAGGCGCTCGGCGCCGAGTACCTGGGCGAGGATGGCCAGCGCCACCCGATCATCATGGGCTCCTACGGCATCGGTGTCGGGCGCAACGTCGCCTGCATCGTCGAGGACCACCACGACGAGAAGGGCATCAAGTGGCCCGCCGAGGTGGCCCCGTACCGGGCGCACCTGGTCGCCATCGGCGCCAACAAGGACCCGCAGATCATCGAGATCGCGGACCGGCTCCACGCGATGGCGGCCGCGGCCGGGCCCGCGTTCGACATCCTCTACGACGATCGCCAGGAGTCCCCGGGCGTCAAGTTCACGGACGCCGAGCTCCTGGGCATGCCGTGGATCCTGACCGTCAGCCCGCGCTCACTGGCCGCAGGCGGCATCGAGGTCACGAACCGCCACACGGGCGAGAAGTCCGTGCGCCCGCTGGCCGACGTCGAGGCCTTCCTCGCAGGCCACGCCGCCACGCCGGCCTGACCTCGCGCGTCAGGTCCGGCGATGCCCGGCCCACTGGTTCCTGCCGACGACCTCTACGCGCGCCTCGGCCTCGAGCCCGAGGCCACGCCCGAGGCGATCGAGCTCGCCTGGCGTGCGCTGCTGCGCCGCCACCATCCCGACGTGGCCGGCGACTCCGCCGCGGCGCTCGAGACGGTGGTCGACCTCGAGTCGGACCGGATGCGCTCGCTGCGCATCGACGACGGCGCGCTGGAGCAGGAGCGCGAGGTGGTGAAGGAGGAGCGGCGGCTCCGCACCGACAAC